>JAIRMP010000010.1 GCA_031258615.1 Spirochaetaceae bacterium
AATACACTCGGAGTTTGAGCTGACCGCCCAAGCGTAGCGGCCTCCCGATTAGGCTTGGATCGGCCTCCCGATCAGGCTTGGATCGGCCTCCCGATCAGGCTTGGATCGGCCTCCCGATCTGGCTTGGATCGGCCTCCCGATCAGGCTTGGATCGGCCTCCCGATCAGGCTTGGATCGGCCTCCCGATCAAGCTTGGATCGGCCTCCCGATCAAGCTTGGATCGGCTGCGCGATCAGGCTTGGATCGGCCTCCCGATCAGGCTTGGATCGGCCTCCCGATCAGGGCTGGATCGGCCTCCCGATCAGGCTTGGATCGGCCTCCCGATCAGGCTTGGATCGGCTGCGCGATCGGGCTTGGATCGGCTGCCCGATCAGGCTTGGATCGGCCTCCCGATCAGGCTTGGATCGGCTGCCCGATCAGGCTTGGATCGGCCTCCCGATCAGGCTTGGATCGGCCTCCCGATCAGGGCTGGATCGGCCTCCCGATCAGGGCTGGATCGGACGTTTGACCCACTGGTGGGTATATCTTTCACGCTTAGAGAATATCCGGGACTGCCCCTGAGCGTTTGGCGTCCGTTAAACCCACTGGTGGGTATATCTTTCACGCTCAGCGAATAACAAGGATGACTCCTCAGCCATTGGCGTATGTTAAACCCACTGGTGGGTGGTAAAGTGGGGGAGGGTAATCTATAATACTGTTTGATGGGCGACAAGAGGATCAACTGTAAAAAGGCATTGCTGCTGGGGTCTGGCGGACTAAAGATAGGACAGGCGGGGGAGTTCGACTATTCCGGGTCGCAGGCGCTCAAGGCGCTGCGGGAGGAAGGCATAAAGACCGTGCTGCTGAACCCCAACATAGCGACAATTCAGACGAGCGAAGGGATGGCGGACGCGACATACTTCCTGCCGGTAACACCCGTCTTTGTTACGCAAGTGATAGAGAAGGAGAGACCGGACGGCATCCTGCTCGCGTTCGGCGGGCAGACCGCGCTGAACTGCGGGGTAGAACTTGAGCGTGCAGGCGTTCTGTACAAGTACGGCGTGAAAGTGCTGGGGACACCGGTAAAGGCGATAGAGGACACGGAGGACCGCGAGCGCTTTGTGGAACGGCTGGCGGAGATAGGAGTGAAGACAGCGAGGAGCCGGGCCTGCGCGGACACGGAGCAGGCGGCGGCGGCGGCGGCGGAGATAGGCTACCCGGTGATGGCCCGCGCGGCGTACGCGCTGGGCGGGTCTGGGAGCGGGATATGCCGGAACGAGGCGGAAGTAATCAGGCGCTGCGACAGGGCCTTTGCACACGCTCCGCAGGTACTCATCGAAGAATGGCTAGGCGGCTGGAAGGAGATAGAGTACGAAGTAGTGAGGGATGCGGCGGACAACTGCGTTACCGTCTGCAACATGGAAAACCTCGACCCGCTTGGCATACACACAGGCGAAAGCATAGTAGTAGCGCCCAGCCAGACCCTCACCGACAGCGAGTACCAAAAACTGCGCAGCCTCTCCATAGACATAATCCGCCACCTCGGCGTAGTCGGCGAGTGCAACGTGCAGTACGCGCTGGACCCGGCAAGCGAAGACTACCGCGTCATTGAGGTAAACGCGCGGCTGTCCCGCTCGTCCGCGCTGGCAAGCAAGGCCACCGGCTACCCGCTAGCGTTCGTGGCCGCCAAACTCGCGCTCGGCTACACGCTCACCGGGATAGAAAACCGCGTGACCCAGGTAACGAAAGCCTGCTTTGAGCCCGCGCTGGACTATGTTGTGGTAAAAGTCCCCCGCTGGGACCTATCCAAGTTCAAGAATGTCGATTTACGGATAGGCAGCGAGATGAAAAGCGTGGGGGAGGTGATGTCCATAGCGCGGAACTTCGAGGAAGCCCTGCAAAAGGCGCTACGGATGACAGGCGGGGGCGCGGAAGGGCTCCGGGGCGGCGCCTCGGAAGGCGGGGGCATCCAAAACATCAAGGCAGCGCTGCAACACCCGACAGACCGCCGCGTCTTCATCATCTACCGGGCGATACAGGAAGGCTGGAGCATAGACCGCATACACCGCCTGACAAAGATAGACAAGTGGTTCCTGCACAAGATAGCGAACGTGGCAAGGGTAGAAGCGGAACTATGCGCGTTAAATAGGGAAGAGGGGGATGCCACAAGCAGGTTGGAGTTTGCGGAGGAAGCGCGAAGCGCGCCGCAAACTCCTATGGCAAGCCGTAGGCTTGCCACCCTCGCAACGCCCCCTCTACCTGTGGAGTTGCTTGCCCGCGCCAAGCGAGCCGGCTTCTCGGATGCCCGGATAGGAGAGCTTACCGGCAGGAGCGAGGCGGAGGTAAGGCTGCTGCGCGAGAGGAGCGGGATAAGGCCGGCGGTCAAGCAGATCGACACGCTGGCGGCGGAGTACCCCGCGAAGACAAACTACCTGTACATGACGTACTCAGGCGATACGGACGACGTGGAACCCGCCGGGCGCGGCGTCATGGTGCTGGGGAGCGGCGCTTACCGGATCGGCAGCAGCGTCGAGTTTGACTGGGGATGCGTGAACGCGGCGGAGACGGCGAGACGGGCCGGGCGCTACTCCATAATGGTAAACTGCAACCCGGAGACGGTGTCCACCGACTACGATATCTGCGACAGGCTCTACTTCGAGGAACTTTCGCTTGAGCGGATAATGGACATCTACGAGCGGGAAAACCCGGAGGGGCTCATCCTGTCTATGGGCGGGCAGACGCCTAACAACCTGGCAACGAAGCTGTTTGAGTCCGGCGCGCTGATATATGGCACGACGCCGGCCTCCATAGACATGGCGGAGGACCGCAACAAGTTTTCCGCGCTGCTGGACAGGCTCGGCATAGAGCAGCCTGAATGGCGCGAGCTTACCGGCATAGAATCGGCGCGCGCTTTCGCGTTGGAGGTTGGCTACCCCGTGCTGATACGCCCAAGCTATGTCCTGTCGGGGGCGGCGATGAATGTCGCGTGGGACAACGCCAGCCTGGAAAAGTTCCTCTCCCTGGCCGCGGATGTCTCGGCGGAACATCCTGTGGTAATCAGCAAATTCGTTGAGAATTCAAAGGAGATAGAGATAGACGCCGTGGCGAAACATGGCGAAATCCTGTTTTCCGCGATAACGGAGCATATTGAGAACGCGGGTATCCATTCAGGAGACGCCACCGTGGCGCTGCCCGCCCAGCGTCTGTATATAGAGACGATACGGAAGGTGCGGAAGATAAGCGGCGCTATCGCGCGCGCCCTCTATATAACGGGGCCGTTTAACATACAGTTTTTGGCCCAGCGGAACAGGGTGCGGGTGATAGAGTGCAACCTCCGCGCGAGCCGCAGTTTCCCGTTCTGCTCCAAGGTGAGCCGCGTGAACATGATAGACATGGCGGTAAAGGCTATGCTGGACATCCCTGTCGAAAGGCCGGTAAGCTCGGCGCTGGACATGGAATGGGTCGGCGTAAAGGCGGCGCAGTTCAGTTTTTCGCGGCTGCGCGGCGCTGACCCGGTGAGCGGTGTCGAGATGGCGAGCACGGGCGAGGTGGGCTGCATAGGCGATAACCTGAGCGATGCTCTCCTCAAGGCTCTCCTGTCCGTTGGCTACCGCATCCCCGCCAAACGGATACTGCTGTCAACCGGCACGCTGGAAGAAAAGTTGTCGTTCCTGGACTCCGCCCGCCGCCTTGCCGGTATGGGCTACGAGTTGTACGCCTCGCAGGGGACGGCAAAGTTTTTGGAGTCCAAAGACGTGCCGGTAACACATCTCCACTGGCCGCTGGAGGCCAAGGAGCCGAACATAGCGACGTTGATCAGAAACCGCGAGATAGACCTGATCATAAACATCCCCAAAGACAACCGCGAAAAGGAACTGAAAAACAACTACCTTATCCGCCGCATGGCGGTGGACTTTGACGTGCCGCTCATCACCAACATAAAGGTGGCGCGTGAGTTCATAGACGCCCTTGCCTGGTACCGCGCCCACGGCCTGGAAATAAAATCCTGGGAAGAGTACAAACGTACCTAGTATCCGACACCGACAATGCGGACACTTGACACATTTCAACCGCCCCTGCTATACTGGTTACCATCAACCGTATAGTTGCGCCGGCGGCGCGGCTATGCTTTGGGGGTGCCCCGGTTTCGACTGGTACGGTTCGGGGTGCGGGTTGCAGGTGGAGGCGGACTAGTTCCGGGCCAACTCCTAAAACAGGCAAAAAAATTTAATTGCCGATAACGACAATTACGGCTACGCCTTAGCGGCGTAATCGCGTGGCGCCGCCCCGCCGCCTTGAGGGACGGACGCCGCGTCGCAACCAGGGCTGGTCAAATAGGGTTTCCGGACCTTATGCGACAAGATTTATCCGGAATACGGACGTCCCGCCTGCCGTGAAGCAAAAGGCGTCCCGACAATTTTATTTGCGGCTAAACCTGTAGAAGCTTGTACTTTGCGTATCAGGACGCGGGTTCGACTCCCGCCATCTCCAGGGGCGGCGGTTGTGTTTCAAGCTGCCTGTAAAAAGGTTCGTTTGAAACATTGTTTTAAGCCGCCGTTAAAAAGGGATGTGTAAAATTCTGTCCGGTATGCCGGCGTTTTACCTGTTGACATTTTTTTTTGATCTTTTTAGACTAAAAAGAAGTGCGGGGTTCTATAACTTTGTGGTTTGAACCTTTTGGTTTACAGTAAAGTAAATGTGTTAAAAAGCTTTAGATTTTTGACACTGTATGATAGGCCTGTTTCATGGGGCTTTGCCCTGAAAACGGCAAAGCCGGTCAACGCAATCTGGTTTTGACCGGTTAAAGTTTAAACGTTTAATAGGAGTGTTTTTTTATACATGCCCACGATCAATCAACTGGTTCGTTTTGGCCGGCAGCAGATTACTTCCAAGACTAAATCGCCGGCGCTCCATTCATGTCCGCAGAAACGCGGCGTCTGTACCCGTGTTATGACCGTTACGCCCAAAAAACCGAATTCCGCCCTGCGAAAGGTTGCCCGCGTGCGCCTTTCCCACGGAACGGAGGTTACGGCGTACATCCCCGGCATAGGGCATAACCTCCAAGAACACTCTGTAGTTCTTGTGCGGGGCGGTCGTGTCAAAGACCTCCCCGGTGTGCGCTACCACATAATACGCGGCGCAAAAGACACGTTGGGTGTAACCGACCGCAAGCGCGGACGTTCAAAGTACGGCGCCAAGCGCCCCAAGGCTTAAGGTACAATAATGGGCAGAAAAAAGAAGTCAATAGATCGCGGCGTGCAGCCGGATCCCAGGTATAACAGCGTTGTAGTTTCAAAGTTTGTCAACCGCATGATGTGGGAGGGCAAGCGTTCGGTCAGCCTGCGCATCGTACACGGCGCGTTGGAAACTCTACGCGGCAAGACGGAGAAGGAGCCGCTTGAGGTGTTCCTCAAGGCCATAGAAAACGTCAAACCCATGGTCGAGGTAAAATCCCGCCGTGTAGGCGGCGCTACCTATCAGGTGCCTATCGAAATCCGCGAGACCCGCCGTGAGGCTTTAGGTATGCGTTGGATAATCAAGGCCGCCCGTGTACGCGCCGGGCACGGTATGGACGAGCGTCTTGCTACCGAGTTGCTGGACGCCTACAACAGTACGGGAGCAGCCTTCAAAAAGAAGGAGGATACCCACAAGAACGCCGAGGCGAACAAGGCCTTTACACACTACCGGTGGTAGTGCTATATTAAAGGGAAGGGGGGAGGTTTCCCCCCTGCGCCGCACACGGTTGCGGCGCACCCCCCTCTGCGGGGGTGGGGGAGCGGACTTTGGTTGCCATGCAATCAGTCTTGCCCCCGCAACGCCCCCTGCCGAAGTCGTGAGGCGGGGTTGTGAGGCTTGACATTTTTGTTAAGCCGCGTTTTAATAGAGTGTAAGTAACCGCAATGCCGCGCATTGCGGTTACAGCACAATCCAAACCGATCATCTGCGCTTCGCGCCGATGGGATAGGTGGACATGGCAAATCAAAAGGTGTGTTCCGCTTCTGCGTAAAAACCACGCCGGTATTAGTCTGTCCCAAAAAGTTAATAAGACCGTTTATTGGTAAATGGACGGCATCAGTATAAACTGTTTTCAGAATCTCCTTATGGAGTGTGAAAACGGGCGGTGTATAGCATAACTTTTACCGGTATGCTATATTGAAAAACCGTTATAACAATGTGCCCAAAAAATTGTAAGGAGGAGCACGAGATGGCAAAGAATAAGTTCAAGGGAGGAACACGAGATGGCGAAAAATAAGTTCAATAGAACGAAGATACACATGAATGTCGGGACCATTGGACACGTAGATCATGGAAAGACAACGTTGTCCGCCGCAATCACCATGCACTGTGGAAAGAAGTATGGCGACAAGGTTATGAAGTATGACGAGATTGACAACGCGCCGGAAGAGAAGGCGCGCGGCATCACGATCAACACCCGGCACTTGGAGTATCAATCCGAAAAGCGGCACTATGCCCATATCGACTGCCCCGGTCACGCCGATTATATCAAGAACATGATTACCGGCGCCGCGCAGATGGACGGCGCCGTGCTGGTAGTTTCGGCGCCCGATTCGGTCATGCCCCAGACCCGCGAGCATATCATCCTCGCACGGCAGGTAGGCGTTCCCAACATGATCGTCTTTCTCAACAAGATTGACCAGTTGGAAGACCCGGAACTGATAGACCTGGTAGAAGAAGAAGTCCGCGATGTGCTTACGGCGAACGGCTTCCCCGGAAAGGAGATTCCCATCATCAAAGGTTCCGCGTTCAAGGCAATGTCGGAGCCGGATAACCCGGAAGCTACAAAATGCGTAGACGAACTTCTCGAGGCGATGGACACCTACTTCCCCGATCCTGTACGCGACATTGATAAACCGTTCCTTATGCCTATAGAAGACGTATTCACGATTCAGGGGCGCGGTACCGTTGTTACCGGCAAGGTGGAGCGCGGCGTTATCAAACTTAACGAGGAAGTCGAGATTGTCGGCATAAGGCAGACAAAGAAGACCGTTGTTACCGGAATAGAGATGTTTAACAAATTGCTTGATGAAGGTCAGTCCGGTGACAATATAGGCGCTCTCCTTCGCGGCATCGATAAAAAAGAAGTTGAACGCGGACAGGTTCTCGCAAAACCCGGTTCGATCACCCCGCACTTCAAATTCAAAGGCCAGATATACTGCCTTTCGCAGGACGAAGGCGGACGCAAGACGCCGTTCTTCACCGGTTACAGGCCACAGTTCTACTTCCGCACGACGGATATTACAGGCACGGTTACGCTTCCCGGTGAAGCAAAGCCCGGCGAAAAGATGGTCATGCCTGGCGATAACACCGAGATTCAGGGCGAACTTATTCATCCTATAGCTATGGAGAAAGGTTTGCGTTTTGCCATTCGCGAGGGCGGAAAAACCGTTGCTTCCGGACAGGTTACGGAAATTTTAGAGTAAAAGATTCGTGCAAGACGGCGGGGGAGTTGGCGGTATGTGTGTTTTGCTGTCCTGTATGCCGTTTTGTATTCCGGAGGAAAGATGACCAAGGAGCGGATTCGCGTAAGGTTACGCGGCTTCGATGTTGAGCTGATAGATCAAAGCGCCAAATCAATTGTAACGACGGTGGTAAAGGCGGGGGCAAAGATAACGGGGCCAATCCCGCTGCCTACCAGGATCAATAAGGTTACGGTGCTCCGTTCACCTCACGTGAACAAGAAGGCTCGCGAGCAGTTCGAGATGCGCACACACAAGCGCCTTATCGACATCATAGAACCATCGTCCGAAGTGATGGATTCTTTGATGAAACTTGAGCTTCCCGCCGGCGTAGACGTAGAGATAAAACAGTAGCCGGCGCCGGGTTATGTTCTGCAAACAGTTTTGTACCGTTTGTGTGGCGGCATGGCGCCGTGCAGGAGAAATGCAATGTTAGGGCTTTTGGCCAGAAAATTGGGGATGACACAGATTTTTGATGAAGAAGGCAGCCTTGTTCCTGTAACGGTGTTGCGTGTGGATCCAAATGTAGTAATATTCCAAATGAACGAAGAAGAGAACGGTTACAGCTCGGTGGTGCTTGGAGTTGACGACGCCAAACCGAACAAGATTACGAAACCTTACGCCGGACAGTTTTCCGAAGGCATAACGCCTAAAAAACATATGAAGGAATTCCGCAATTTCGGCAAGGATTGTACGATAGGGGACGCTTTGGGTGTGGAAATACTGGAAGGCTGCCGTTATGTTGATGTGCAGGGCGTTTCAAAAGGTAAGGGTTTTCAGGGTGTTGTTAAACGTTACGGTTTTGGCGGAGGACGCAAGACTCACGGTTCCAAATTCCACCGTGAGCCGGGCTCGACAGGTCAATCGACCTATCCGCATAAAACTTTCAAAAATGTAAAACTTCCCGGCAGGATGGGGCGCGAACAGATTACCACGTTGAATATCCGTGTGGTAAAAATAGATGTGGAAAAACAACTGCTGTTGATACGCGGCGCCGTTCCCGGCGTCAATAAAGGGCTTGTCGTGGTTCGCGCGGCAGTAAAGAAACAGAGGGCATGATGGAAACTGCGGTATACTCAACAATCGGACAGGAACTGCGAAAGATAGACCTTGACGACGCTGTTTTTGGTCTTGAGATCAACGAAAGCCTGCTTTGGTACGCGATAAATAACGAACTTGCCAACAAACGGCTTGGAACGGCCTGTACCAGGGACCGCGGCGAGGTGCATGGTTCAAATGTCAAGCCGTACAAGCAGAAAGGTACGGGCAGGGCGCGCCGGGGCGATAGAAAATCGCCGCTTTTGGTTGGCGGCGGCGCCGTTTTTGGGCCGAAACCACGGGATTTTTCGTATAAAATGCCTAAAATGGCAAAACGGCTTGCGGTAAAAACCGCGTTAAGCCTCAAAGTACATACGGATACGTTAAAAATAATCGAAGATTTTACCGTTGATGACGGAAAAACAAAAAGCCTCTATGAAATTCTTAATAATTTTGGCTCAGAGGAACGTACCGTTGTTATTTTGAACGAAGACGAGAATGACAAGGATAGCGTCAGTATGATGAAACGTGCCGGCAGGAATATTCACTGGCTTAGTTTTCTCTCAGCTACGCGGCTGCGTGTCCACGACTTGTTTTACGGCCGCCGCGTGTTTGTGCTGGAGACGGCGGCCAAAGAGATATGTGAATTTTACGCGGCGCATGAAAACAGACGGAATGTAGTTTTGGAGGCCGGGGTATGAACTATGAGCAGGTATTGATACGGCCCGTTTTGTCCGAAAAAACAAACATCCTGCGCGAAAGCGGCCGTTATGTTTTTCAGGTTGATATGAGGGCGAACAAGCCTATCATCAAGGAAGCAGTGCGGGTGTTGTTTAACGTGCATCCTGTGGCCTGCACTACCGCTATTGTGGGCGGTAAGCCTAAACGGCAACGCTACAAACGGGGTTACACGGCAACGTGGAAAAAGGCCGTGGTAACGCTGGCAAAAGACGAAAAAATATCGTTATTCGAGGGAGTCTAAGGATGGGTATTAAGACATATAAACCGGTTACATCCGGTATGCGGCAGTGGCAGAGCCTCGATTTTTCCTGCCTTACCGCGGTGAAACCCGAAAAATCCCTCACACATGGACGAAAAGAACGCGCCGGGCGTGATTCTAACGGTAGAATCAGCGTACGGCACAAGGGCGGCGGTCATAAAAGGCTTTACCGCACGATAGACTTTAGACGGGACAAGATAAATATTCCCGGCAAGGTCGCCACGATTGAGTACGATCCCAACCGTAGCGCAAACATAGCGTTGGTTGTGTATGCGGACGGTGAGAAGCGTTACATCATAGCGCCAAAGGATCTAAAGGTTGGCGCAAGGATACTTAACGGTCCCACCGCTCCCATAGAGCCGGGTAACGCCTTGCCGCTGGAAAATATTCCACTCGGTTTCACCGTGCATAACATAGAACTAACGCTGGGAAAAGGCGCTCAGCTTGCGCGTTCTGCCGGCGCTTCCGCGCTCGTAGCCGCCAAAGAAGGCGATTATGTTACAGTAAAGCTGCCTTCCGGTGAGATGCGTTTGATTTTTAAAAAGTGTTATGCCGTTGTCGGGGTTGCCGGTAACGAGGATCACATGAATATCTGCTACGGGAAGGCAGGCCGAAAACGCTGGCTTGGTGTAAGGCCCACCGTCCGCGGTATGGTTATGAATCCTGTTGACCACCCGCACGGCGGCGGCGAGGGCAAGAACAAGGGTATTCATCCTGTAACGCCGTGGGGTCAGCCGACAAAGGGCTACAAAACGAGAGACAAGCACAAGGCTTCTTCGCGCTTCATCGTGAGTCGCAGGAAGAAAAAATAGACGGTAAGGGGTAAAGGTGTCGCGATCGATAAAGAAAGGTCCTTTCATTGAAAAGAGCTTGTACAAAAAAGTTTTGGAGATGAATAAGTCAACGGAACGGCGTATGGTCAAAACCTATTCGCGCTGTTCTACAATCATTCCCGAAATGGTTGGTATAACGATCTCGGTTTACAATGGAAAAACATGGGTGCCTGTGTATATAACCGAGAATCTTGTCGGACACAAGCTGGGTGAATTTTCGCCAACGCGGATTTTCCGCGGACATTCAGGTTCCGACAAAAAGGCCTCAAAGTAACGGGGGCCGGGGCCGGTAAAAGAGGCTGTTTAGGTCGGTGGGTACGTAAAGAGGTTGTTTGGGTCGTTAAGGCGGCGGGGCCGTAAAGAGGTTGTTTGGGTCGTTAAGGCCGGTGGGGTCGTAAAGAGGTTGTTTGGGCCGGTGAGGCTGGTAAAAAGGCTGTGCATCTGGTTTTAATTTGACTGCGGGTTGAAAGCGGTCGGCAAATTTTAGGATGATTAATATGGCAGACGGGTATAAGGCAGTATCGAAGTTTTTAATTTGTTCACCGTACAAGATACGTCCGGTGGCGAATCTTATAAGGCGTAAAACGTATACAGAAGCTGTTTCCATTTTGGAAAATATGCCGCACAAGGGCGCAAGACTTATACGCAAAACGCTCAAGTCGGCAGGCGCGAATGCGTTGAGTGTCAACAAACATCTTGAGGAAGATATGCTGTATGTTAGGGAAATAATGATCGATGATGGGCCTCGTATGAAGCGGCTTTGGTGCAGGGCGCGGGGTAGGGCGGATATGTTGCTTAAACGGTTATGTCATATAACTGTTGTTGTCGATAGAACCTAGCGGCGGGAGTTTAGTGTGGGACAAAAAGTAAATCCAATTGGACTGCGTGTGGGTGTAAATCGTACCTGGTCTTCTCGCTGGTACGTCGAGCCCAAACTGTATGCAAATACTCTGCATGAAGACCTTAAGCTGCGTTCCTATATTGTTAAAAT
The DNA here is from genome assembly GCA_031258615.1 of Spirochaetaceae bacterium. Lineage (GTDB taxonomy): Bacteria > Spirochaetota > Spirochaetia > Treponematales > Breznakiellaceae > JAIRMY01. The sequence continues at coordinate 11,320 of JAIRMP010000010.1, forward strand.
GCCGGAAACGAGGGGCGCGGACATAGCGGAACTGGAGATCATCCGTCATCCGCAGCGTATAACGATCGTTATTCATACTGCCCGTCCCGGCGTGATAATCGGCGTTAAAGGCGCCAATATCGAAAAGATAGGATTTGAGCTGCAAAAACTTGTCAGTAGAAAGATTCAGCTCAAGATAAAGGAAGTACGCAACGCGGATAACAACGCGCAGATCATAGCGCAGAATATTGCCCGTCAGTTGCTTGCCCGTAGTTCGTTCCGTAGAACGATGAAACAGGCTATCGGCAACGCGATCAAAAAGGGAAACGCCCAGGGCGTTAAGGTTAGGCTTTCCGGTCGTTTGGGCGGCGCTGAAATGTCCCGCACAGAAGAGGCCAAAGAGGGGCGTATCCCGCTCCATACGTTGCGGGCTGATATTGAATATGGCTTTGCGGAGGCTCACACGACTTTCGGGGCTATAGGCGTCAAAGTGTGGGTGTACAACGGCATGAAGTACGGTAAGGAACAGAAAGAGGATGCGGGCGCCATAGTCCGTAAACGCCGCGACAGAACGCCTGTCAAGATTGAGGAATAGGGGTAAACGATGTTAAGTCCTAAACGTGTAAGGTACCGCAAGGTTCAGCGCGGGAATATGCCGGGAAACGCTACAAGGTGTAATACAGTTGTTTTTGGCGAATATGCCCTCGTTGCGCTGGAACGTATTTGGCTTACAAACAGGCAGATAGAGGCGGCTCGTGTCGCCATGAACAGGCACATCAAGCGCGGCGGTAAGCTTTGGATACGGGTTTTTCCCGATAAACCTTATACCAAAAAACCTGCCGATACGCGCATGGGTAAGGGTAAGGGCGCGCCTGAGTACTGGGTAGCGGTGGTTAAGCCGGGGACTGTGATGTTTGAACTTGGCGGTATAGACAAGGAACTTGCTTCACAGGCGATGAAACTTGCCGGAGCAAAACTTCCGATCAAGACAAAATTCGTTGTCCGCAGTGATTTTGAGTTGGGGGGCTGAGGATGAAGAATTCGTTCAAGAATCTGACTTTTCCTGAGCTTAAGGCCAAGCGGGACGAACTTAACAGGAAGTATATGGAACTCCGCTTTCAACTGGTGCTGGGTCATGTTGATAACCCGCTTCAGAAACGGACTATGCGGCGGCAGATTGCCCGGCTCAATACTTTGATTAGTCAGCAGGCGGCGGATAAGCCGCGGAAGGAATAGGGGAAAACGGTGTCGGATCAGGCAAAAGTAACTAGAAGCGGCAAAAAAGAATTTGTCGGCTTGGTAAAAAATACAAAGCGTGTTGACGAAAATGGTAAAGTTGTCGGAATGAACAAAACGATAGTTGTTTCCGTCGAGACGATGGCTTTGCACCCGCTTTACAAAAAGTATGTTCGTAAGGTGAAGCGGATTAAGGCGCACGATGAGGAAAATACGGCCCGCACCGGAGATAAGGTGCGTGTCATGGAGTGCCGGCCCATCAGCCGGGATAAATGCTGGAAACTGGTCGAAGTCGTTGAACGGGCAAAGTAGGGAGCGTTAAATGATACAAGTGGAGACCTTTCTGAACGTTGCAGACAATTCAGGGGTGCGGCTCGTTCAGTGTATAAAAGTGCTTGGCGGTTCTAAACGCCGCTACGCTGGTATAGGCGATATTATTGTTGTGGCGGTCAAGGAAACCCTGCCGACATCCTCGATAAAAAAGGGGACTGTCGAAAAGGCGGTTGTTGTCAGGACTCACAAGGAGTACAGGCGCGGAGACGGGACGTACATACGCTTTGACGATAACGCCTGCGTGATAATTGACGCTAACAAGAATCCCAAGGGGAAGCGTATTTTCGGGCCTGTAGCCCGTGAGTTGCGTGATAAAAACTACATGAAGATAGTTTCTCTCGCGCCGGAAGTTTTATAATCAGCGTATGCGGAGTTTGCGGTGCTTGCGCGTTACGGGCGATATTCATTTTGAATATTCGGTTCTTGTGAACTTTGAAGACTGCCGGAAAGCGGTTTGTAAGGAGCGGTATAATGTCAGTTCAAACTGAAACGCATAAGTTTAAGATAAAGAAAGATGATACGGTTGAAGTGATCACCGGGAAAGATAAGGGAAAACGGGGACGTATCCTGCGTATTCTGCGGGACAAGGATCGTGTTGTAGTCGACGGACTGAATCTTGTCAAAAAGACTCAGCGAAAGCGCAAGCAGAATGACAGGGGCGGCATAATAGAGATTGAAGCGCCGTTACATTCATCTAATGTTATGATTGTCTGTAAAAAATGCGGCCCTACACGTATAGGATATAAGGTTGAAGGGACGGCAAAAAAAAGAATTTGTAAAAAGTGCGGAGAGGCTTTGTAATGGGCGAAGATAAGACAAAGAAAGCAACCGGTAAGGCGCCTGCCGATAAGAGAAAAGCCGCTCCCGGTAAGGGAACTGCCGCGGCGGGGAAAGGCGGCGGGGAAAAGTCAAAGTCCGGCGGGATTATCGCGGGTAAAAATATTAAGCCTGAAGGTTATGTGCCGCGGTTGAAAAAGATTTACCGGGAGACTATAGCGCCGGCACTGATAAAAGAGTTCAACTATTCTTCACCTATGCAGACGCCGAGGCTTGTTAAAATTGTCGTAAGTATGGGCGTTGGCGAGGCTATTTCCAACAAGAAACTTCTTGACGCCGCCATTGACGAGCTTACGCTGATTACCGGGCAGAGGGCGGTTAAAACCAAAGCCCGCAAGAGTATCGCGAACTTCAAAATACGTGCCGGGCAGGAGATCGGCGCGCGGGTAACCCTGCGCGGGGCGATGATGTATGAATTCCTGGACCGCCTGGTCAACGCGGCCCTGCCGCGTGTTAAGGACTTTCGCGGAATCAATCAGAACGCTTTCGACGGGCATGGAAACTATGCTATGGGTATAACCGAGCAGATTATCTTCCCGGAAATTGATTTTGACAAGATTGAACGTGTCGCCGGGCTCAATATTGTTATTGTTACAAGCGCAAAAACGGATGCTGAGGCCAAGGCCTTCCTTGCGAAGTTCGGTATGCCGTTTAGAAAATAAATATAAGGAGCGTACATGGCAAGAAAAGCAATGATTATAAAGGCGCTCAGGACGCCAAAATATAAAACCCGCAAGGTGAACCGTTGCAGGATTTGCGGAAGGGCAAGGGGATATTTAGGCAAATTTGAGATGTGCCGCCTTTGTTTCCGTAAATTGGCAAGCGAGGGGCTCATACCCGGTGTTACAAAATCAAGTTGGTAGGAGGAGAGCATGAGTGTTTCTGACCCGGTAGCCGATATGCTGACCAAACTCCGCAATGCCGGAATGGCCAAGCATGAAAAAGTTGATATTTCAACCTCAAGGCTAAAACTTGAAATAGTCAAGATTCTAAAGACAGAAGGTTATATACGGAATTTCAAGAAAGTCGCGCAGGGCGGCGTGAGTGTTATCCGTGTGTTTTTAAAACATGACGAGGAGACGGGACCGGTTATTCACGGTATAAAGAAGGTGTCCAAGCCGGGCCGCCGTGTCTATGCCGGATACAAGAGTATGCCGCGTGTTTTTAATGGTTTTGGTACGCTGATAGTTTCAACATCAAGCGGTGTTACCACAGGGAAGAAAGCCGCCGAGAAAAAGGTCGGAGGCGAAGTAATCTGTATGGTTTGGTAGGGGTTATATGTCGCGTATTGGAAAGATACCGGTCAGAGTTCCGGGGGGGGTTAAAGTTTCGTTTAATAACGGTACAATAACTGTAGAAGGTCCCAAGGGTAAGCTTACGCAGGTTTATCACGATGTTATAAACTTTGAAAGCAAAGACGGTGAGATTATTGTTACAAGGATAAACGATAAAAAGCAGACAAAGGCCTTTCACGGATTGTACCGGAATCTGCTTAATAATATGGTTATCGGTGTATCGTCAGGGTTTACACGTGTATTGATAATTAACGGTGTTGGTTACAGGGCGGAAGTCCAGGGTAAACTTCTTGTTATGAACCTTGGTTTTTCAAACGAGGTGTATGTGGGAATACCGGAAGGCATTGCGTTGAAGGTAGAAGCTAACGGACGGCTCGAAATAAGCGGAATCGACAAACATCAGGTCGGTGAGTTCGCATCGCAGGTACGGAAACTTCGCCCTCCTGAGCCTTACAAGGGTAAGGGTATCCGGTATGAAAATGAGCATATCAGGCGTAAAGTCGGTAAATCCGGCGTTAAATAGGAATTGTTGAGCTATGTTACGAAAAATGTTGGAAAAAGACAGGAAGCGTTTGAGCCGGAAGATACATATACGGAAAACCATTTCCGGTACGGCTGAAAAACCCCGGATGACGGTAACGAGGAGCAATAAAAATCTGTCTGTACAGGTGATTGACGATATAAAGGGAAATACGCTTGCATCAGCCTCGACTCTGGAAAAGGAACTAAAAGGGATAAAACCTACGGTGGCCGGAGGCGCTCAACTGGGTGAGATTATGGGAAAGCGTCTTTCGGAAAAAGATATAAAGACAGTTGTTTTTGACAGAAACGGCTATCTGTATCACGGTATCGTCAAGGCGATCGCGGACGGCGCCCGGAAAATGGGAGTTCAATTTTAATTGGCGGCTTTTCAAAACGCGGTTTTAAAACCGCTGTCTAAAGTTTTTGGAAAAATTTGTTGAGGGCGGAATGGAATATTCAAGGGATAGGGATCGCGACAGGAATTCTCAGGACAGAGAAAAAGAATTCGTAGAAAAACTGGTTAAACTGAACAGAACCGCTAAAGTCGTGAAGGGCGGGCGCCGGTTTTCTTTTTCGGCATTGACTGTTGTCGGCGATCGCAAAGGCAATGTGGGATACGGCTTCGGTAAGGCCAACGATGTTTCCGAGGCGATTCGTAAGAGTATGGATAAGGCGAAACGGAATATGATACGCTTGCCGGTTAAGCACGGTACGATACCGCACGAGATTCAGGGGACGTTTAAGTCGTCTGTCGTGCTTCTAAAACCGGCCTGTTCCGGTACGGGTATCATTGCCGGCGGTCCGGTACGCGCGATCATGGAAGCGGGCGGCGTTACCGATGTGCTTTCCAAGTCGATTGGCGCTTCCAGCCAGTACAATGTCGTCAAGGCGACATTTGAATGTATTAAACAGATGATGGATGCGCGGCTTATCGCAAAGAACCGGGGCAAGCCGCTCAGGGGGTTTTGGGGGTAACGATGGCGGATGTTTTAAGCGGTAAGATAAGGGTTCGTCTTGTGCGCAGCACCATAGGCGTACTTCCCAGACAGAGGGCAACCATTCGTTCTTTGGGTTTGCGGAAAATCGGTTCGGTTGTCGAACATGAAGCTGACGGCGCAATCCTGGGAATGGTTAAGAAGGTTTCTCACCTTGTAAAAGTGGAGAAAATAGACTGATGCAGGATTTTAATTTACACGCGCCGCGAGGCGCGAATAAGCAAAAACGGATAGTCGGGCGCGGCCAGGGTTCAGGGCGCGGTACTACGGCGGGTAAAGGAAACAAGGGTCAGCAATCCCGTTCAGGCGGCAAGACCTATCTTGGTTTCGAAGGCGGTCAGATGCCTCTGTACCGCCGCCTTGCCCACCGTGGTTTTTCAAACTTTCCGTTCAAAACGGTTTATCAGGTGATAAATGTTTGCGACATCGAAAGGCATTTTGAAGACGGCGCAACGGTGGATGTTGCTTCCCTTAAATCGGCGGGGCTTGTTAAAGGCAGGAAGCCCCTTGTAAAAATTTTAGGCGATGGGACACTTACCAAAAGGATAAACTGTAAGATTCTGGCTCTTTCCGCTTCCGCGAAAGAAAAAATTGTTAATGCGGGCGGTACGGTGAATGGTGTTGCCGAATCGTCTGAGTCGGCTCCGGCAGAAACAGAATAAGGAAATTTGATGGCTAACCCTTTAGTTGGTATTTTCAGGATAAAAGAGCTTCGTGAACGTATATTTTTTACGGTGGTGATGCTCATCGTATTCCGCCTGGGTGCCGTTATTCCGGTTCCCGGTATCAATGTCCGCGAGCTTAACGCATACTTTTTGTCACAACAGAATTCAGGAAACGCGATTGTGGATTACCTTGATTTCTTTGCGGGCGGCGCTTTCTCAAACTTTTCCGTGTTCATGCTCGGCATTATGCCGTACATCTCCATGTCCATCATCATGCAGCTTTTACTGATAGTGTTTCCAAGTCTTAAAAAGTTATCGCAGGAAGAGGGCGGCAGGAAAAAGATACAGGCTTATCAACGTTATGGGACGGTTATTGTCTGTCTTATCCAGTCGTATGCCGTTACACAGTACGCCCAGATAATATCGCGGAGTGTTGAGAATCTCCTAACTATGAATCTATTGCCGTTTACGCTACTCGCGATGCTTTCCGTTACCGCGGGGACGTTGCTTCTAATGTGGATGGGAGAACAGATAACCAAACGCGGCATCGGAAACGGCATATCGCTGCTGATATTTGCCGGTATAGTTGCGCGGCTGCCTGACGCGGTTTGGGAGTTGATAGGCCGTGTCATACGCGGTGAACTTAACCCTGTGTTCGTGCTGGTTGTACTCTTCATGTTTGTTGCCGTTATAGCGCTTGTTGTGTTTGAACAGCAGGGACAGCGGAAGATAACGGTGCATTACGCGAAGCGGGTCGTAGGCAGAAAGATGTACGGCGCTCAGAATACATACATCCCGTTCAAAATAAATCCATCGGGAGTAATACCTGTCATCTTTGCATCTTCGATTCTGACGTTTCCGCTCCAGATAGCTTCTACGGTAGGCGGGAATGTCCCCTGGCTTGCGGCGATCTCACGGGCGCTTACACCGCGCGGCGTGTTGTATAACGTTTTATATGTTTTACTTATAGTCTTTTTTGCTTATTTTTATACACAGGTCACGTTGAATCCTATAGAGATCGCGAAAAATATACGTGAGAACGGGGGATCTATACCTGGAATAAGAACGGAAAAGATAGAGGAGTACCTTACAAAGATACTGAACAGAATAGTTCTGCCGGGATCTTTGTACCTGGCTCTGATAGCGGTGATCCCGACTATAATTCAGGTACTGTTCAACTTCCCGTCATCGATTTCGTACCTGATGGGAGGTACATCGCTGTTGATTTTGGTTGGAGTTGACCTGGACACGATGAGTCAGATTGAAGCTATGTTAAAGATGCATCACCATGACGGTTTAACCAAACATGGGCGTTTGCGCGGAAGAAACCTGTAAGGGGGAAAAATGAAAGTTCGGACAAGTGTAAAACCTATCTGTGATAAATGTAAAGTGATAAAGCGGAATGGTATAATCCGTATCATCTGCCAAAATCCAAAGCATAAGCAGAGACAGGGGTAGGGGGAATAATGGCTCGTATTGCGGGAGTTGACTTACCCAACAAACATGTTGATATTGCTCTGACCTATATATTTGGTATAGGCAGATCGAGTGCGGAGCAGATTTGTGAAAAGGCAAAGATAGACGCTAAACGTTTGATAAACGATCTTTCCGCCGAGGAGTTGAACGAATTACGCCGTTTGATTGAAAATGACTACAAGGTGGAAGGCAGACTCCGGACGGAGGTCGCGTTAAACATCAAGCGGCTTATGGATATAGGCTGTTACCGTGGGCTTAGGCACAGAAAAGGCCTGCCGCTTCGCGGGCAGAGGACGCGTACTAACGCGCGTACCCGTAAAGGCAAGAAGAAGACGGTTGCGGGTAAAAAGAAATAAATATGCGGTTAGAATTTCTGAATTTTATGCCGTCAAATATAATTGCAGGAGGAAGGATGAGCGGAGGACAGTGTGGCTGCTAACGTAAAAAAGAAAAAAGAGAAAAAGTCGGTATATGAAGGTAATGTTTATATACAGGCAACTTTTAACAATACTATCGTAACCATCACCGATTTGATGGGAAACGCCATTTCCTGGGCGAGTTCCGGCGGTCTTGGTTTTAGGGGAGCAAAAAAGTCTACGCCGTTTGCGGCGCAGACCGTTACAGAGACAGCCGCTCAAAAGGCTATTCAGTCGGGCCTGCGGGAAGTTCACGTGTATGTGAAAGGGCCCGGTATGGGTAGGGAATCTGCTATACGTCAGCTTGGCGCGCTTGGGATGAAGGTTAAATCAATTAACGATGTAACGCCGATTCCGCACAATGGCTGTAGGCCGCGCAAAACACGGCGTATATAAACGAGGAAAATCATGGCAAGGTATACCGGTCCGGTTTGCAGAATGTGCCGGACAGAACAAAAGAAATTGATGCTTAAGGGTGAACGATGCAAAAGTGATAAATGTCCCATCAGCAAGAAACGCGCGGCGCCGGGAAAGGATCCCAGGGGGAGGCCGTCCAAGCGCTCGGATTACGCCATTCAACTGCGTGAAAAACAAAAACTTAAAAGAGTTTATGGGATGTTGGAAAAACAGTTTCGCCTGTTTTTTGAGCGCGCGCAGCGTATGCCCGGTATTACCGGTGAAAATCTTTTTTTACTTTTGGAACGCCGCCTGGATAATATTGTTTATCGTTTGCGTTTTGCATCAAGCCGGAATGCGGCGCGTCAAATTGTTTTGCACGGTCATGTCTTAGTGAATGGAAAATGTGTAAATATCCCTTCCTATCTTGTTAAAGCGGAGGATTCTATCGAGATAAAAGAATCGAGCAGGAATTTTGCGCTTATTAAAGAGGCGTTAAAGGAATATGGAAAATCGGGCGTCATGCCCTGGTTGCAATTGGATCCCGACGCCCTTAAAGGAAAACTGCTGGCTTTCCCGAGAAGAAGTGATATAACGGATCTTTCAGACATCAAAGAACAGATGATCGTAGAATACTATTCGAAGTAAGGAGTCTTCATGGCCCGTAGAAATTTGCTTAAGGGTTTCAAAAAACCGAAAGGTCGGACGTTTGAAATCGCTGAGTTAAAAAAAGATTATGGAAAATTTATCGCTTCTCCTTTTGAACCAGGTTTTGGTACAACTATTGGCAATACTTTACGCAGGGTGCTTTTATCATCGATTCAGGGTTATGCGGTTACGGCAGTTCGAATCGTTTCGTACAATGCCGAAGGAACGCCGCATAATATATCCAGCGAATTTGAACTGATGCCAAATGTCGTTGAAGATACCCTGGAAGTGTTGAACAACCTTAAACAGGTATGTTTTAAGATGCCCGATAATAGGGAACAGGATACCGTCACATTTGAATGGTCGGGGAAGCATTTTATTAAGAGTGAACATTTTGCGAAAACCGGATCGCTTGAAGTTTTGAATCCGGGATTTCATGTTATGACTCTTACGGACGATGCCCATATCGAGATGGAATTACAGATAGAGCTGGGGCGTGGTTATACACCTTCCGAACAAAACGCGCAGCATATCGAAATTATAGGTACTATACCTATGGATTCGATTTTTTCGCCGGTAAAAAGGGTTAAGTACAGCGTAGAACCGGTCAGGGTAGGGCAGCGTAACGATTACGATAAACTTATCCTTGAAATATGGACGGACGGAACGATTGGACCGGAGGATGCCCTGATAGAATCTGCCAAGATCGCAAGAGAACATTTTTCACTGTTTGTCAATATTGATGAGACATCGTTTGGTGAAGATGAAGAATCGGATGAAGGTGACGAACGTGTCCGGCAGCTTATGAGCACTCCCGTTGAAGAACTTGAATTGTCTATCCGTTCATCAAACTGCCTGAAGATCGCCAATATAAAAACGATTGGTGAACTGGTGCGAAAGACGGAAGATGATATAAATCAAACCCGTAACTTTGGCAAAAAGTCGTTGCAGGAGATAAAAGAAAAATTGCAGGAATGGGGCTTAACGCTTGGTATAACAAGCACCAGTGAACTGAAAAACGCGTTAAAAGGTACAAAAAGGGATAACGACAATGAAGCATAAACGAGGTTTTAACCCGCTTGAAAGGATGGCGGCGCACCGTAAGGCTATGGTGCGTAATATGATGACGTCCCTGTTTAACAAAGAACGAATAAAAACAACAAAGGCGAAGGCGCTCGAAGTAAGACGCTTTGCCGAAAAGTTAATTACCCGCGCAAAGGTGGATTCCGTTCATAACAGACGTATAGTTTCCGGCCGTCTTTATAATGAGGGTGTTGTAGCAAAGTTGTTTACCGACATAGGCCCGCGTATGAAAGACAGAAACGGCGGCTATACAAGAATTATCAAGCTGGGACAGCGTTACGGCGATGCGGCTGAAATTGTGATTTTGGAACTGGTTGATTATAAGCTGGAAAGCGAAAAGAAAAAGACTGAAGCGGAGGCAAAGAAAAAGAAGGGAGAAAAAAATGTCCAAAGCGCGTAGAGGAAAAGGAATTAGGGAACTGTTCCACAATGGCCGCGGCGTATGCCCTGTATGCAATAGATCAAACGTAAAAATACTTTATGAACAGGATAAGGGCGAAGGAAAGATAAAAATATGTAAGACCTGTAGGGCCGCCATTAAGCACGGAAAGAAAAGCGTCCAGTAAGGCGCTGAAAAACGCTCCAAGCGTTTTCAGCGCCTCCGGCATCCTGTTGTATTTGTAGATTTTGCAAAATTACAAAACGTAAGGTTTTGATTTCATTTGAATGAACATATAAAAATTTTATGGATCAACAAGTATCAGCGGAAAATTCATTTGCTAAATTAACAGAACTTGCCCTCGAATGTGGCTTTACCAACACATCTGCCGTTGATCCGTCCAAAATCAGAATATACAGGGAGGTACGGGACGCCTGTACGGAGGACAAATGTAAGTCCTACGGCAAAAACTGGGCCTGTCCGCCCGCCTGCGGAACGCTGGAAGACTGTGAGGACAGGGTACGCGGGTATAAATCCGGTATCATCATGCAGACGACCGGCGTCTTGGCCGATGAATTCGATTGGGACGGTATGCTACGGATCGGCAGTGAACATTCCGGGCATATCGCGGCTTTTTACTGTACGGCCAGGCATCTACATCCATACTCGTTGCTTCTGGGCGCGGGCGCCTGTCGTATCTGCGAAACCTGTACCTATCCCTCCACGCCCTGCCGCTTCCCGCAAAAAATGACCTGCTCTATGGAAGCCTACGGAATGCTTGTAAGCGAGGTTTGTACCGTAAGCGGCATACCCTACCATTACGGTAGTGGCACGCTGACCTATGTGGCCTGTTTTTTTATCACATGAAAGAATTTACCGTTGAATTTGCCCGCGCCATCGCGTTTATCTGTCAACACAGCCGGCTTGCGTCGGGGCGGCCCCTGCGCTGGGCAGTGATCGCAAATACGGCGGCCGGCGGATTTACAATTAAGAAACGTGTCGCGCCGCACCGCGCCGCGCTGGAAGCCTCTGTAGAAAAGGCCGCCGCGCTGTCGGCGGCAGAGAGCCGCGCCCGGCCTTCGACTAGCATCCTGAACTCTGAAAGCCGCTTTGCCGAATACGGTTTTTTCGAGACAAAAGCCGCCGGAGACGCCGCCTTGATAACAGGGGAACTGCTGAAAGAGGCTGCCTCGGTCAGTGAAGACGGTGAAGGCGGAGGAAATCCTCTGTTTTTAGTTGTTTCCGCCGGCGGGGACGGTACGGCGCTTGAGATTCTTGCTGAATTCCACAAACAGGCTGCGGCATCGCCGCAAAAATTTCAGGATACTTTTGTGTTTCTTCGCCTGCCTATGGGCACCGGCAACGACGGCGCGGATGCCGAAAACCTCCAGGATGCCCTTTCCAATCTGATCGAACCGCACGGCGTGAGTTATACAAGCGCGGTACGGCTCACAACATCGACGCCCGGGAAAGGTCCTTTTTACGCGTTCAACATACTGTCGATAGGCCTGGACGCCTTTGTAACACACTGGACCAACAGGATGAAGGGCCGGCTGCCGGGCGATTCGTACAAACTATGGCTGGACGCCGCTTCTCTTTTTTATAACAAAATTTATAAAGTAGGTGTTATGGATGTACGCGCCTGCGATGAAACAGGAAATACTGTGAAGCAATTTCACGAAAAAACGCTGCTCCTTGCGGTGGGGGCGAGCGGCCATCGTACCTACGGCGCAGGGAACCGCATCATGCCCGACGACCGCAATGTCTGCCTGATGCGCGAGATGCCGCTGTTACGAAAAATCGCTATAAAGGGACTCGTTGCCCACGGCGGCCATGTCGACAGTCCCGAAGTTTCAATGTTTTCTGCCCAATGCGTCAAATTGATGTACGGACATCCGATTCTTGCCCAGATGGACGGTGAAACGATCCTTCTTGGACCATCCGACTTCCCCGCCGCGATAGAAGTGTTGGAACCGCTGATACCCGTCCTCACCATTCCAAAATGATGGACATAGCAATCCCGAAACTGACAACCACTAATCCGGAGGCAAGCCGCTGCCTGTAAGCGAATGACTGATATACTTATTCTGTCTGTAGGGTCTAATATCCCGCCCTGGGGCGGGAGGTTCATTTACCTCAGTTTTTTGCGCAGCTTACGGCGGCTGTTGCGTCCGGCCCTTTTTTCTTCTTCTGTTTTTTCCGCCGTTACGCCGCCGGCATTTGTGGCGGCGCTTTCTTGATATTTTATTACGGGTTTTCTGTCAGGAAGCCGTGATAATATCAGCGTCATAACGAGCGAGACCAGCACCATAAGCGCCGAAAAAATCTGGCCTGTAGAAAAACTTGTGAGCGGGTGGGCCAGTGCGAGCGGAAGGTCGTTTGGGACAAGCTCTATGCGGTAGCCTAGATCGCTATCCGCCTCACGGAAATACTCTATGATGAAACGTATCACGCCGTAACCCATCAAGTACAGCGAAAAGATAAAGCCTTTGAACGGTTTTCTGTTTCTTAGCGCCCAGCAGATAAACCATAAAAATATGCCCTCAAAGAAGGCTTCAAAAAGCTGGGTTGGATAGCGCGGCAGGTTTACCGCAGGCGACACACCGGAAAGGCTTACAGGTATATTTATACCCGTCTTTTCCGCGGCGTCACGTACCCAGTCCAGGTTGGCTGGGAAACTGGCCGCGTTTGGAAATATCATGCCAAACGGTCCGGTAGTTACCCTGCCGTACAGTTCCCCGTTTATGAAGTTGCCTATCCTGCCAAAGGTGTACCCCAGCGGTATGGAAGCGCCGAACATATCCCCAATCTCCCGCACCTGCAATCGGTGGACAATGCTCCATAAGAAAAAGCCCAGAATACAGCCTATAACCCCGCCGTGGTAGCTCATGCCCTGTAGACCGGTAAAGTTTCCGTTACGGAAGGGCCAGAAAATCAGCCAGGGCTGCCTGGTATAGATATCGCTCGTTTCGTATACAATGGTGGCGAATATTCGCGCTCCCAGAAGCAGGCCAAGTATCCCCCAGAAAAACAGGCTGGAAATATCATCGTCCGTCATCGGAAAATTCCGTTCGTGTACCTGTTTACGGTACATGACAAACGCGATTGCAAACGCAACTATGTACATTAAACCATACCAGCGTATGGGCAACCCTGGTATTATTTCCGGCTTGAGCCAGTCCGGGTATTTGACGGCTAGAAGCATTAAATTCATACTTTCAATTCCTATTCATTGTAACTGTTTACGCTCAACAATTACAAGCAGGCCAGCCTGCACCGAACATACGCCAATGGCTGACTCATTGTCCTTGATATTCGCCGAGCGTGAAAGCAAGCGGGTTTGGCCTGGAGTTTGCCTAACAAAGGGTGGAGTTTGCCTAAGCCAGCCGTCAGGTTGGCGGCGCAAACTCCCAAGCTCAACGCGTAGCGTTGAGCCGTCGTCCTTGCGAGCGGCTTTACGAGGGGAGGGTGTAGTTTGCGGAGACAACCGCGAAGCGCGCCGCAAACTCCGGAGCTCAACGCACAGCGTTGAGCCATTGTCCTTGTTATTCGCTGAGCGTGAAAGAAGGCGGGTTACGCTGCGCGTGCGCGTGAAAGCAAGCGGGTTACGCTCCCTCACCAAGCTATGTAACAACGGCAGGAGTTTGCGGTAAGCCTGCCGAAGGCTGGCGCCGCAAACTCCTACGGCAACCGCGCAGCGGTTGCCGCCGCCTCGCAATAACGGCTGGATCCAAATCAAAAAGTAAAATTGCTGCCCCGCCATAACATAAAATTGACTTCTACATGGATATTATTTAGCTTTATCAAAAGCTATGCTGAAATGAGAAGGAGATAGAAATGAAAATTCTACAGTTAGTAAAAAAGGCGCCGGGCGGACTCATGGTTGTGCCGCTTCTGCTGGGGGTTTTGGTGAACACCTTTGCCCCGGGAGCCTTGAATATAGGCGGTTTTACAACAAACCTTTGGAAAACAGGCGCTACAACGCTTATTGCGATGTTCCTGTTCTGTAACGGCGCCCAGATCAACGTTAAACAGGCAGGACAGCCTGTTCTCAAAGGTGTGCTGCTCACCTTTGTCAAGTTTCTGATAGGCGCGCTCCTGGGAGTTTTGCTGAACAAGGCGTTCGGGCCTATGGGGATTCTCGGTATTACGCCACTTGCGCTTGTCGGCGCGGTAACCAACTCCAACGGCGGCCTCTATGCGGCGCTGGCCGGTGAATTCGGCGATTCTACCGATGTCGGGGCGGTTTCCATTCTTTCTATAAATGACGGTCCGTTTCTCACGATGGTGGCTTTCGGGGTGTCCGGGCTTGCCAACATTCCCGCGCTTGCCCTGGTTGCCGCCATCCTGCCCATACTGATTGGGTGTATCCTCGGCAACCTCGATGAAGATCTGCGCAAGTTCCTTGCCAACGGTACCACGGTGGCTATTCCGTTCTTCGCGTTTCCCCTCGGCGCGGGGCTTAACCTCGCACAGCTTGCGTCCGCCGGTTTGCCCGGCGTCCTGCTTGGTTTCCTTTGCACGGTGTTGACTGGTTTTGGCGGGTACCTCGTGATGAAGCTGATCAAATCCGAACACCCCGCGGCAGGCGCGGCCATTGGTACCACCGCCGGTAACGCGGTCGGAACTCCCGCGGCCCTTGCGGCCGCCGATCCAAATCTTGCGGGCATAGCGGCCGCCGCCACCGTTCAGATCGCAGCCGCCATCATTGTTACCGCAATTCTCTGCCCGATTCTGGTAAGCTGGCTGAACAAACTGGAAAATGGCAAGTCGCCTGCGGCGGCGTAACTGGTGCGGCTTATGGAACAGTACCTCATTGTCGCCGATGATTTCACCGGCGCGAACGATACCGGCGTCCAACTGCGCCGCAGGGGGATGCCGGTAAGCGTTGTCTTTTCAGGCGCCCTGGTTACCGGGGATGATTCTGCGGTGATCGACACCGAGTCCAGAGCGCTCCCCGCAAAAGCGGCTTACCAAAAAGTAGCGGAGGAGCTTAAGAACATTGCCTTCGGTAAATTCGCCCATGTTATGAAAAAAGTCGATTCTACACTGCGGGGAAATATCGCGGTAGAAACCAGGGCGATCGATGACGTGTTCAAGAGCGAGTTGGTTATTTTTGCGCCGGCCCTGCCCGACCTGGGGCGGACTACGGTTAACCGGGTCCACCTGTTGAACGGTACGCCAATTACGCGGACAGAATTGTCCCATGATCCCAAGACGCCGGTCGTGGAGGACAATATTCAAAATATCCTGGAATCAGCGTTTGACGAAAGGGTGATCCATACCGGTCTTGAGGATGTTCAGGGCGGGAATATAGACTTTTCAGGCGGGCGGCTCTTTACCTTCGACGCCTCGACCAATGCCGATATGCGGCGCATTATCCGGGCGGCCCTTGGAACGGGGAAACGGATTCTCTGGGTCGGGACCGCGGCAATGGCGGACAACTTTCTTGCCGTGAATCATACCCTGCCGCCGGCCCTCGCCGTTATTACCAGCCTCAGTTCGGTAACACGGGATCAGGTGCGGTATGCTGAGAAGCAGGGGGTCAAGGTTGTCCAGTATCCGATCCACGATATCATTGACAGGAAGGCCAGGCCGGAAGATTTTGCCGCTCAGGTGATCGGGATTCTGGAAAAGGGACAGGATGCCATGCTGGTATCAGCCTCCACCTACGATCCAGCGGCCCTGGAGAAGAGCGCGGAAGCGGGGGCGCGGCAGGAGTTTTCAAGCGAAAAGGTCAGCGAATACATGCAGACATCGCTGGGACCGCTTACACGGAAAATCCTTGAGTCGGTAAAGGTTTCCGGCCTTTTCCTTGCCGGCGGCGATACGGCAATCGGTTTTTTCAACGCCGTGGGGTCAAAGGGTTCCGCCATCGTAACCGAAATCGCCGTAGGTATCCCCTTGATGCGGCTGCGGGGCGGTCCATTTGAAGGTCTGAGAGTCGTTACCAAGGCGGGCGCGTTTGGAAAAGAGGACGCGATTTTTTACGCCCTGCGGAAATTGCGCGAGGCGGATGAGGGGGGACGGAATGGAGAGTAACGTCAGGCCGGTGTTGGGTATCAGCATCGGGGATCCGGCGGGGATTGGCCCGGAAATTACGTTCAAGGCTCTTGACCGACCGGATATGTACGGATGCTGCGTTCCGATCGTCTATGCGGACAAAACCGTGCTGGAAGACACGCTGGAGGTAACCGGTAAAAATTTCACCCTGAATCCGGTAAGGGAACCGCGGGACGCGACCGGTAAATGGGGGATTATTGATTATATTGATCCCGGCATCCTTAAAAAGGGCGATTATACCTATGGTACGGTGGGTGTCAAGTCCGGTGAGGCATCGTTCCGGTACGTGACAGCCGCGATTAAGGACGCCCTGGCGGGAAATACCGCGGGGGTTGTAACCGGTCCGATCAACAAGGAGGCGATTAACCTCGCGGGGCATCATTACGCCGGACATACGGAGATATTCGCCGAGTACACCAATACCAAAAACTACGGGATGCTTCTTTCGGGGGGCGGCCTCAATGTTATCCACGTAACGACCCATGTTTCGATGAAACAAGCCTGCGGCCTTATGACAAAAGAGCTGGTACTGAACACGATCCGTCTCGCCGATCTTGCGCTTAAACTGATGGGCAAAGACCCGCGCCGCATAGGAGTGGCGGGGTTTAACGCCCACGCTTCGGAAAACGGCTTGTTTGGCGACGAGGAGCGGACGGGTATCATCCCCGCGATTGAGGCGGCAAAGGCGGAGGGGCTTGATGTTACCGGGCCGGTTCCGCCGGATACCGTCTTTGTCAAGGCGCTGGGTAAACAATTTGATATTGTGGTTGCGATGTATCACGATCAGGGACATATACCGCTCAAACTTTGCGGCTTTCGCATGGATCCTCAAACAGGGCTTTACGTCCAGATGAGCGGTATAAATACGACGATAGGGCTGCCTATCATCAGGACCTCGGTTGACCACGGCACCGCCTTCGGTAAAGCGGGAAAGAACCGCGCCAATGAAGAAAGTATGGTTGACGCGATCAAACTGGCGGTTACCTTTGCGCAAAACTGGAAGCTGCAAGGGCGCCGCCTATAACCGACAGGAATACTGACTAGTGAGGACTGAGCAGGGGGCAGTGGGCTGGCGAGGCGTCCGGGCGATGGGGCGGGCGGCTCGTCATTGCGAGGAGCGCAGCAACGAAGCAATCTTGGCAAGCGCGAGGCGCTTGCCATAGGAGTTTGCTACGCAAACCCCATCCGGCTTGTCGAGTCTCCTCGTATGGATTGCTTTGCGGCTTGCCGTTGTGCGGTTGTGCCGGCGGCACAACCCACACCGCGGGTCGATGGTCTCAGCGCCTAAGCTATTGGCGTACGTTTGGTGCAGGCTGGCCTGCCGCAAACTCCTGCCGTTGGGGGGTGTGTGAGGATGTCTCGGTTTGGGGGGTGGCGGAAGACGCCCTAAGCCCGCTTGCGGGCGGCGGCAAGTCAGGCGGATACCGTGTAATAGTATATTTTAAGAGTGAGTACCGGTCATTTTTTGTTTACGGATATGCGAAGTCTGACATGGGGAATATTCGCCCCACAGATTTAAGAGGTTTTAAGGAAGCAGCCAAGATAGACCTAGGATTAACGGAAGTGGAATTGGAACTGCGTATAAGGCGCGGCGCGTTCAAAGAGATTTTTTAGGAGAAATACAATTATGAGAAAAAGGTATAAGAGTGAAATACTGCAAATAGTCCATGAAGACGCGGTTGGGAATTTTGAAATCGGGGCTATTGACGCCGAAAGGATGAGGGAATATGACGAGGCCTGTCTTGAGAAAGAAGTGCTGGCGGCAGAACGTTCCGCTGTGAGAAACACTGCCCGCCCTGCCGGCGCCGGCGTTTACGCTTCCGGGAGATAAGACGCTGTTGTTAAAATAGTGCGG
>JAIRMP010000065.1 GCA_031258615.1 Spirochaetaceae bacterium
GTTTGGAAACTTCAGTTTCCGCGCCCACTTCCATTAAAAAACGCAGTTTTGTAAGGCTGAAAGCCTGAAAAACTGCAAGACTGTGAGACAACCAACCGGGTTGTCGAACAAGTCTAATGATTGAAATTATCGAAAAGATAGAAAAGAATAAAAACTAAATGGAAATAATTTTTTCGAAAAAATATTGTATGCTATAGACAGAGATGAAATTACTGGTTCAGGATTTAGCGAGTTCGAAACATATGGAAATTATGTATTAAAATATTATCCGGAAAGATATTGCTTAAGAGAATTGAGGACATTGCGGGACGGTGCAAATTTTATAAATAAATCGGATATAAATAACAATGTATTAAATTGGATTGCAAGATCGTATGATACTGTATCATTTGAAGATCATCAAATAAGTGAAACTATGAGAAATTTTAAATTGTTATTTAATTGGATAGTGAAAACAAGAATACTGCCATTTAGGTGTTATCGTAGGATAGCAAGGTTTTTAGAAAAAATACGCATGAGATAATACTGTGAAAACACGGGTACCGCGTATACCAGGAGCGTTTACGCTTCGGGGCTAAAGCCCCTCGGTCTCCGTGCTTAATCGTACCGCACATTTTGTCAGCCCTGGTCTTGCTACGCAAGCCCACAGGCCGGCAAAACGTCGTAAACACCTTGGACGTTAAACGGACGGCGACCGGTTCCAGAATGATGTGATTCCGTTTATATCGTTCACAAAGCGGCGGCTGTTCGCGTCCACCCAGCCTCGGATTTCTGAAAAGTCGCGGACGGCGTTGAGGGCGCCGCCTCCGGCGTTGAGCAGGTAGGGTACGAAGCGGCGCAGCGGCAGATGGGCGCTGCCGCCGGCGCGGCGGCCCTTGCTTCCCGCGTCGCCGCCGTCTTTGCCGGAAGCCCCCGCCGCCGCTCCGCCGCGAATCACGGGGGCAAGGTTTTTCAGGAAAAAGCGGAGATAACTTTCGTCCGCGGTGATGTTTTCCGGCTGAAGCCCCCCGTAAAGGCTGAAGCGCGCCTGCTGGGTGCAGCGTATTTCTTCACCCCAAAGCCAGGCGCGCAGGCCGAAGTCCAAAAGCTGCCAGTGCCGCGAATTCAACTTGGGATCAAAACCGCCCAGGTTGATAAAGCGTTCCCTGTCGTAAACGCCGGCGGCGTCGAAGGGGTACAAGGTCGGCGAGGCTTCCTTCAACGGCGCGAACGGCAGGGTATCAAACTTTTTGCCGTTTATCACAGGCGCGTACGCGGTTGGAAGCGTCTCAAACCGAGGGTTTTGCAGCGTTGGCGTCGTGCAGAGCCTGAGGCGCGGGCTTTTTGGCGCGCCATTTTTTGGCGCGTTGTTTTGAGGCGCGCCATCCGGTTTTACCAGCAGGCGGCTAACGATACGTTCGGCGTTGAGGCTCAGAATGGGGTGGAAATCGCTCCACAAAACAAAAAAGAGCGGAGTGTCCGCCTCGCCGGCGGCGACATTTATCTGACAGCCTATGTTCGGGGCATCCTTGAACAGAACAAAGCGGACAAACGGAAACGCGCCGCTCAATTCCTCTATATCGAAGTGGCCGCCGCTTTCCATGGACAGGACATAGTCAAACCCGCCGCTTTCAAGCTCCCTGAAAAAGGCGCTTCGGGCATAGCGGCCGCCCCGGTTAAGCAAAACGGCGCAAATCCCGGTGGACGCGCTCCGCCTCGCGCCGCCGATCACGGTGTAGGCGGGGAAATCGCGGTTAAAAGTTGAAGGTATAGTATTCATCGCACTTTGAGCAGGGGCCGTCGTAGTTTTGGGCGCAGTGCCTCGCGTAGCGCTCCTCCCCGCGCCGCCAGATGGCGTCCAGGTCCTCGCTAAACACGTTGCCCAGCGTTTCGCCTGAGCCCGGCGGGGCCGAGCGGCAGACGGGAACGCTCCCGTCCAGCAGGATGGTCATGTCGCGCATCAGGTGCCAGCAGGGGATACGGTTTACCGGGGAAAGGTCGGCGGCGGAACGGTCAGGCAGGAAGCCGCAAAACGAATCGTATTTCTGGATTATCACGTTAGCCCCCTCATCCTTCCAAAACCGGTAAAACTTTTCTATATGCGCCTCGTTCCCCTTCATCCGCAGGGCCTGCGCGTAGGCGTCGTTGGGGAAAAGCGCGAAGAGGGAGCGGGCATTTTCCAGCGCCACGCTGAAACCCTCGCCCCGCGTGGCGCGGTACTCCGCCTCATCGCTAGAATCGAGTGAAACTATCCACGAAAGCGCCGCCATGCCGTTCTTTCGCGGGGCGGCAGCCGCTGCTTCACGGGCAAGCGTCCGGAAGTCAGCCTTTTCCCAGCCAATCCCGGAGGTTTCTATCACAAGGGACAGGGCCGGACGCCGCAAAACTTCCCCGACAAGCTCAATTCTCCCCGGGTGAAGCGCGAGTTCCCCCCATAACGACAGGTCAACCACGGCGTCCCCGGAGAAATCCACGATTTTATCGAGCAGACTTGAGAAATCCTCAAGCTTCATGACGGGGAAATCGCCCCCCCCTCCCCCCTCCTCTCCCCCGTGGGGGAAGCCTGAGAAGACAAAGCCGTCTGACTTTGGGTAGGGGCAGACCTGACAGCGCTGGGGGCAAGCGGAGACGACCTGAACCGGGTAGAACGCCGGCAGGCAGCGGAGCAGTTCTGGCCGCCTGATGATGATGTCCCCGGCGGTATCGGCCATGTTCATCGCGCCGGAGACGCCCGCCTCCCAGAGGCGCTCGAGTAGCAGCAGGTTACGCTTCGAGCAGGCCGCCAGGTTCAGCCGGCGCTGCCGGAAGTCGACCTCGGAAATCTCGGTCTCTATGTCAAACCCGTTGATGTCCTTCTGTAGGACGGCAAAAATCGTGTCCCGTTCCACAGGCGCCTCGTTGTCGCCGTTTATCCGGGCAAGAATCCCCGCCGTACCGGGAGACAGGATTTCAGGGGCGAGCCCGTCCGGCCAGCCGTCCGCGTAGGAATACTCCGCCGCGCCGGACAGATGCCGCCTGGCGACGGCCTCCGCCAGCCCCCCGTCCAGGAACGGGGTATCCGCCCAGCAAAAGTAGCTGAGGTCGAACCCCTCGCCGGCACGGGCAAGCTCATGCAGGAGGGATTTGACATTCCACGCCTCCTTCCGCGTCAACACCATGCGCTCGACGCCGGCCGGCATCAGCCTCGCGTCAAAATTGTTCGACGCCAGCACGGTAACCTTTACAACGTAAGGAAACGCCGCCGTCCTTTTTAACGCCAGCTCAAAGGCGCTCTTGCCGCCAAAACACTTTTTAAACGCCTCCTCGCGCAATTCCCCGGCAAAAAGTATCGCGGCGGCGCTGTATCCCGTCTTCAAAACATCCTCCCCATTCCGCGCCCCCCCATCACGCAAACTACCATGTTTAATTATCGGCGTCCGCCGCCATGTTTTGCGCATACAGATAGCGTTGTTGGGGGCAGCAGCGAGGGGCGGAGCGGGTGTTGGTTGGCGAAAGCGCGGGATAGCGGGATAATACGCTATTGCTCGAATAAGCGAGAGGCTTTTTGTGTTTGGCTAAAATAAAATGCCGGAAATAAGTTTGTTTTATGGCATAAGAATTACAATGAATTGGGACGAACATAGTCCGCCTCATTTTCATGTCAAGTATGCCGAGTATAACGCGACAGTTTTAATTCAGGAATGTGTTATTGGCCGGGGATATTTTCCGAACAAACAACTGAAAATGGTCTTGGCCTGGTGCGAGATACACAAGGATGAGCTTATGCAAAACTGGGAATTAGCTGCCGGCGGCCAACCCTTGAATGATGTGCCTCCACTGGTATAATCAATGATATGAAAAACTTAGACGCAAACCATTTTTGGCCAAAAGTAGTGCAAGTCCTGCCGACAGAGAACTTTGAAGTGTATGCTTACTTCAACGATGGTTCGGTGCGGCTGTATGATGTGAAACCTCTGCTCAAATCAGGAACAGTGTTTGAGCCGCTTATGGATATCCGTGTGTTTAAGGATAAGCTGGCGGTCATCAATGATACTGTGGCCTGGGATATGGGCGGCAATAGAGATCCGCGCAAGTGTGTTGATATTGATCCGTTTGTTGTTTTTGAAAAGCCGGCCGTGACAGACCCTCTGCTCAGAAACCTGGCATAACGAAGCGCATTATTCATAGAAACCGGGCGGCGGCAGTGATGAGTATCTGTCAACTATACTTTAGAGAAACCGGGCGGCGCGGATTTGGAAGCGGTGAAAGTCGAGGGCAGGGTGATAGCGTGCCTTGGGCGGCGGTAGGCGGCGGGGCAGCTTGTTTCGCTCATAGCGTAATCTTACCGTTTACAAGCCTTGACATTCCGTAACCATGCCGGTAAACTGAAACAATGATAACTGGAAATATAGGCGGTCTACATCCATACAGACTGCCCGCACGTCAAAGCGGGGGGGGGGGGGGGATGTCCGTTCCTCATCCTTGCCGAAATTCTTTGCAATAATAACAACCCGGCCTTAGAAAGCGGTATCCCCACAAATTTATACCACAAAAACTATCCTAAAAGCGCG
The DNA here is from genome assembly GCA_031258615.1 of Spirochaetaceae bacterium. Lineage (GTDB taxonomy): Bacteria > Spirochaetota > Spirochaetia > Treponematales > Breznakiellaceae > JAIRMY01. Next base: position 4,530 of record JAIRMP010000065.1, read on the forward strand.
ATAAACATCTACTCACCAAAGGGGCGGAGTATTCATCCGCAAACAGAGTCCGTTCCGTATTCTCAAGAATCCATGCCGTATTTCTCAAAGCGATACGGCTATTTTTATAAGGAATATATAGAAAACCATGAGGCAAAAACTGTTTTGTTTCCGTGAACACGG
>JAIRMP010000109.1 GCA_031258615.1 Spirochaetaceae bacterium
ACGTTACCGTAATCTCCTCGAGCGGCACTTTATTTATGGCGGAATAAATGTACGCATAGCCGCAAACCTTGTTGAAGTCGAAGATCGAAACGTTATCCCGCGGGCTTTTGTACTCGATAATGTTGTGGGCTCTGAATATTGCGGCGATTTTGTTGTCGATCACGAGGGTCGGGTCTTTTTTGATGATGAGCAGGTCCATAGCGAGCGGCGCCGCGTTCAGCAGGTGTTCGGCCTCGAAACTGAGTTGGTTTTCCCAGAGTTTGAGTTCCCTGTGCATGGCCTCCACGAAGGCGGTATGCCACAGGCTGAGTCTGCGCCCCAAGCCGCGTGCGGCTTGGGTTTCGGTTTTATTTGCATTTTTCATCAATGCCTCCATACATATTATATATAGACGGCAGATAGCATTTTGCTTGAATTTTTGAAAATTTTTTGTAAAAAATGACATTTGTATATAGATTTATGGGGGGCTTTCTTGTTTTGCAGGCGGTGGGTTGCCTGCCGTCATTGCGTGGCAAGCGCTTCGCGCTTGCCATAGGAGTTTGCGCCGCAATCGCTACGCGATTGCTTGGCAAACTCCTACCGTTGTTTTATGGGGGGGGGGGGGGGTAACTGGCAAGCCGCCATGTCCGGCACGGTGGGGTCAATATGTATGTCCTCCGCCGACATAGGCGCTGCAATCGTGCCGAGGTCAGTCGGCCCCGAATTTTCCCGGCCCGCGATCTGTATCACCTGGCCTTTCTGGTACATTCCCCCTTGCTCATTCCTGATTTCTCATTGTTCTTTGCTGACGGGCGTGGTAGACTATGGCATGATCATGCCCGCGATAAGCGTGATAATGTTGGCGCACAACCGCCCGCTGCTTGTAAGGCGGGCTGCCGCTTCCGTTCTGGAGCAGGATTTCAGCGGCTATGAACTGATACTGATCGACAACGGATCGACGGACGGGACGGGTGAGGTCTGCGAGGAGATCGTTCACGGTAACAGGACGGCGCGCCTTATCCGGCGGGGGGACGGCGGCATAGGCGCGGGCCGGAACGTGGGGCTGGACGCGGCGCGCGGCGAATACATCGCGTTCATAGATGATGACGATCGCGCCTACCCCGGTATGCTGTCGTTCCTGTACGAACTGGCGGAAAGTCACCGCGCTGATATCTCGTTCTGCGGCGCGGACAGGGAGACGGAGGGCGCGGGCGTCGTCCCTCAATTTTCGTTTGACAAACTGATCGTGATGACGCCGGAAAACGCCGTGATAGAGCTTCTGGAGCGGAGGCTTTTGAACATGGCCACGCCAACAAAGCTGTTCAAAAGACATCTATTCGACAACGAGCGCTTCCGGGAGGACCGCAGATACGACGACATTTCCACTACGTACAAGCTGTTTGCCCGGGCAAATAGAATCGCCGGGCACGGAATACCTAAATACTGCTTTTACCGGCACAGCGGCAACAATTCAGGCTTCACGGACGACGACAAGAAACTCCTCCCCGCCCAGTTGGATGAGTATTTCGCCGTCTACCGCGAGCGGACGGCATGGCTCACTGAAAAGCTCCCGGCAATATCGGAGTACGTTCATTACAGCGAATGGTCGTTCCTGCTGTCCATGTACCGCAAGATAGTCTCAAACAACCTTGTAAACTGCCGGGAACAGCGGGAGTACTGCGATGAGTACCTGCGCGGGGCGGGCGGACGCCATACGGTATCGCCCTGGATCAAACCATTTGAGTTCGACTATCTCAAACTGTACCACGAAACAAGCGGGAAGGCGTAAATGACGGCCTCCGGGGAATTCACGGGAAAGATTACGCTGATAACGCCTTCCTGGGTAATACCGGGAACATACCTTGAAAACCTGCGCTTCCTGGACAGCAAGAGCGAGGTCGGCGGGGTGGAGTTGCTTTTTTTCCTGTACGACGACGAGATAAGGGCCGAATTTTTGCGGGAACTGCCTGGTATCCTGGATTTCGCTGAACGCTTTGTATTTACCGCGCACCTTCCGGACAGCTTGAAGGCGGAGCATGAGGAACTTGTCGGGCTGCTGTCTCCGCTCGTGAAACACTTCATCGTTCACCCGGCGGAGGAGGCTGATGCGGAAGCGCGCCTGCTTGAAACATGGATGTCCCGTTACGGTAGGCGGCGCTTCCTGCTGGAAAACACGGCACCCGGGCTGTTCGAGGCGCTGCTGGCCTGCTTGGGCGGGGACGCGCCCGTATGCATGGACACGGCGCACCTGCTGATGGAGGGGAGGAGGCCGGCGGACTTCGCGCGATGCTACGGCGGGCAGATACTAGAGGTACACCTGAACGGTACCGGCGAGGACGGCGGTGACGGGCACAAACCGCCCCGCGCTGAGGACACGTGGTTTTTGGAACTCGCGCCGTTTCTGCGGAGTTTCTCCGGCATGGTGAACCTTGAACTCTTTTCGTGGGACGAGGTTCAACAGGGCATAGACTGCCTGGAAAAAAATGTTTGACCGCTTCCTGTCCGTGCTGAGCCTTGTCTCACGTTTCCCCGTGAAGGGGCGTTTCCGGTTTGATGTAAGCCGCATGGACTTTTACCTGCCCGTAACCGGCCTGTTTCCGGCGGCGCTCGCGGCGGCGTCCTACTTTGCGGCGCTGTACATAAGCGGGCTAAGGCCCTTTGCCGCCGCCGCCGCCCTGTTTGCCCAGTATTTGGGCTTCAACCTGTTCCATCTGGACGGGCTTGCCGATACCGCGGACGCCTTTCTCGGCTCGCAGAGCCGAGAAAGGCGCTTTGCCATCCTGAAAGATTCCAGGATAGGCGTGTACGGCCTTTTTGCCGGCATCTCCGCGCCGGCCTTCAAGTTTCTGCTGCTGTACGGCGTGACGGGCGGCGGGAGCGGCGTAACGTACACCGACCTGCTCGTATTCATATACCCGGTAAGCGGACGGTTCGCCGCCGCGCTGATCCCATGCGTTACCGTCCCGGCAAGGCAGGACGGGCTGGGCGCGCTTGCGGCCGGTTCCCGCCTCCGCCGGGTGCTGGCCGGCATCCTGGCGGCGCTGCTTGCGTGGTTGGCCGTCTCCATTGCCGTGGCCGCGGCGCTCCCGGAAGCGGCGGCGTCAGCCCTGAATGTCCCTGTCATCGTCCTCTACTTCGCACTGCCGCTCCTTGCCGGCCTTATCCCGGGAGCCTTCTATGCCTGGATGTACAGGAAAGGTCTGGGCGGCTATTCGGGGGACGCGCTCGGCGCGGCGATAGAAACGGGCGAGGCGCTCTGCCTCCTCTCTGCCGCGATAGCCTTCAACATGGCAGGCCTCATCCCGTAACCCCATCCAGTAAAACTCTCCGCCGCTCCTCCGCAAACGTGATATAATGCTTCTACTGACGTATTGTATTGACAAACGATTTGGTTAGATATACAATATGTTCATAGGAGATGCTATTATGATCAGTAAAGTATTTTTAAAAACTCACGGCAGACTCACCGCGCTGGTTTTGGCGCTGGTTTTTGCTGTCATAGGGGGGGCGGCGCTCTTTGCAAAGGGTAGTGGAGAGGCTAAAAAAGCGGTGGAGCAGCAAAACGAGCCGGTTACGATACTTGTGGCAGCCGCGGCAAGCCTGAAAAACGCTTACGACGGGGAACTTATCCCTCAATTTCAGGCAAAGTACCCGTGGATAACGGTGTCAGGCACGTACGACAGCTCCGGCAAACTGCAAACCCAGATTGAAAACGGGCTTGAGGCCGATGTGTTCATGTCCGCGGCGGTCAGGCAGATGGATGAACTGGTTGGCAAAGGCTATATAGATCAGGCGGCTGTTGACTATTTGCTGCAAAACAAGCTGGTTTTGATAAAGCCTGCCGGGGCGGCAACAACGGTTACAGGTTTTGCCGACATCACAAAAGCAAAAATTGTGGCGATAGGCGATCCCAAATCCGTTCCCGCCGGTCAGTATGCCGAGGAGGCTCTCAAAAAACTGGGTCTTTGGGACAAACTGCCTGAAGCGTCCAAAAGTCTGGGCACAAACGTTACAGAAGTCCTAAACTGGGTTGGCAGCGGCAGCGCCGAGGTGGGCATAGTGTACGCTACCGACGCGGCTTCCACCGACAAGGTTACGGTGATTGAGACGCTGGGTGACGGCATCCTGTCCGCGCCCGTCATCTATCCGATTGCAACCCTCAAGAATGCATCTCATCCGGAAGCGGCCAAAATATTCGTTGATTTTCTCGGCTCCGACGCCGGTCTTGCCGTGTTCCGGAAGTATGGTTTTTCCAAAAATTAACCAGCCCCCAACGGTGTCTAATGCGCAGCATTAGACACCGCTATTCCATCTGTATAATCTGCTCCTCCGCCGCAAATTTGTTGCACACAAACTTGGCTACGCTATTGCTGTGCGGAGGTTCATTTTTTTTCCTTACCATACCTCGTTCTTTTTTTAACAATATTTTCAAAAAAATCATGCCTTTCTGCCTAAAATACGGAACGCTATCTGCCGTGCAAATGAACGCACAACGATCATAACGCGCGCCCATATATAGAGAAAAGGATTTATTTTGTACCCGTCAACTTGTAACATTTTTATCCAGGCCGGCATCAATTTTGCCTGGTTCAATTTTAACGAGTACGAGTCGGCCTCGATTATTCCTGCGGAAAGCGTTTCATGTATAACGTACATATCGCCCCGGGTCAAAACCGCGGCGGGCGTATAGAAGTAGGGGCTGTACGCGTTGAGCAAGCCGCCGGCAAAACCGGTTGACATCTCCCTATCCAACGCAAATTTAAGACATTCCGTTCTGAAAAGAAGCTGATTCCCTTCCTGCACGCTGCCGCGCGCCGTCCTCAGCGTAAATTTGATATAGTCATCCCGTGTCACTACATCGTTACTGAACGGAACTTTTACCGGTATTGTTCTACCGCCCGGCGTGCGGTATTCGGTACCGCACGTAACAAGGGCTATGCCGGGCCGTGTCAAAAGTATTTGCAGTTGTTTCTCGATGCATTGCGGGTACAGGTAGCTGTCATCATCTATTGATTTTATGAATTCGCCTTTTACCGCTTCCATAAGCAGCAGAAAATTGTAGTACACGCCTTTATCGTGTTTGTTTACGACAAGGCTTATCCTCGAATCGCCTGAAGATTCAATAATTCGCACGGTATTGTCTGTGGAGCAGTTGTCCCGTATCAGGAGTTCCCAGTTTTGGTGTGTCTGCGCGATTACGGATTCTATTGTTTTTTGTACCGTATCGGCGCCGTTACGCACGGACATAATAAGGCTGACCAGGTGCTGATCGGTAAACGCCATGCCGCAAGTGTAGGTCTGGTATAAAACTTTAGTCAAGGCATACCAGAAAATTATTAAGAAATAACCTAACCTGTATGATGTAAATACATTAGGAAGTAAAATTGCTGATACATCAATTGACAAACAGGGTTTCATACAGGCAAACTGTACACACATCATGGGTTGCCGTTGAAGAAAGAACGATAAAAGCCAAATGATTCCCGCGAAATACAGTTTTACAAAGAGTTTCCCCCGCGGCCTGTTTACAGTCCGTTACGACGAGCCCATGTCCGTCCATACGACGTTCAGGACAGGCGGCCCGGCGGACGTTTATGTCAAACTTAAGCCCGCTGTCCCGTACAGCAGGGACAGGCTGGCAGCCGCTTTCGCCGAACTGCTGGGCTGTGCCCGCGGCGCCGGCGTTCCCGTTCAAATCGTAGGCGGAGGGGCAAATATCGTGGTGGCGGACGCGGGTATCAGGGGCATCACCCTCGATACCGGCGTGGACGGCGCCCCGGCTGGCTTTATCGACCTAGACTCCTCCCGCATCCTTAACGTCTATGCGGGTATCCAAAGCGACGCGGCGGCTCAGTTTGCTATGGAAAACTCCCTGTCCGGCCTGGAATTCCTTGCCGCCCTGCCCGGCACGGCGGGCGGCGCTGTCTGGATGAACGCGCGGTGCTGGGGCAGATCGGTTTCGGACGCGCTGTACGGCGTAGACATCCTGGACGAAGACCTTAACGTTGTCTTTGAGCCGTTCTGTGCCGGCGAATGGGCGTACAAGAGGAGCCCCTACCAAAACCGGGATGTTCTGATACTTGCGGCGCGCTTCAGGCTCAGCGGCGGCGACCGCGCCGGCATACAGGAGCGGATGGCGGGATACAGGCTTGAGCGCGAACAGAAGGGACACTTCCGCTGCCCGTCCGCCGGTTCCGTGTTCAAAAACAACCCGGCCCTAGGCAAAAGCACGGGGCAGATCATAGACGAGCTGGGGCTGCGGGGTATGCGGTCGGGCGGAGCGCAGGTTGCTGACTGGCACGGCAACTTTATCATAAACTCTGGCGGCGCAACATCGTCCGATATACGAACCCTGGTCATGGCCGTCCTGTCCGAGGCGCGCGCCCGTCTGGGCATAGAGCTTGAGCCGGAAATCCTCTTCATAGGCGACTGGCCTGGTATCTCGACATCGTTATATAGTGCTTCTACCGTGAAAATATCAAGATAAATAAGCATAGATAGAATTTCAATTAAATCGTGTAACTCTGCGCTACTTCGTAAATCCTTTTTCATATTCGCCCATGTTTTCTCAATTGGATTAAAATCGGGAGAATAGGGTTGTAGGTATATTTGGAATAAGTAAAGAGTTTTTTTACGAGGTAATGCCAAAAGCCTTGAATAGACTTGTTCGACAACCCGGTTGGTTGTCTCACAGTCTTGCAGTTTTCAGGCTTTCAGCCTTACAAAACTGCGTTTTTTAATGGAAGTGGGCGCGGAAACTGAAGTTTCCAAACAACTCTAATCTTTTCTCTAACTTCCCTTTTTCTTCGAGTTCCGCTTTCCGGACATAATAACTTCGCGGCCTAACGCAAATGCCTCATATGCTCAGGCAAAAGCAATCAATGCGAGTCGCCTCGCACAGTGGATTGCTTCGCTTCGCTCGCAATGACGGCTTGACGTTGTTGTGGCAAGCGCTTCGCGCTTGCCATAGGAGTTTGCGCCGCCAGCCTAGCGGCTGGCTTACCGCAAACTCCACGCTCCTCGTAAAGCCTCCTCGTAAAGCCGCTCACAAGGACGACGGACAACCGCTGCGCGGTTGTCTCCGCAAACTCCACCCTCATCGTAAAGCCGCTCACAAGGACGACTCGTAACGTAAGCCGCTTACTTTCACGCTCAGCGAATAACAAAGACGACTCCTAAGCTATTGGCGTACGTTCGGTGCAGGCTGGCCTGCCTGCCTGCCTGTACAAAGCGCTGTATACATCGAAGTAAGATGCCCAACCGTCGCCGGAACGGGCAAGGACGCGCCGGCGGGACAACCCGTACACGGCGCGGGCGTCACCGCAGCGGCTAACGCGGTATTCCTTTTCGCCGGCTGCCGCCACATAGTCAGGTTCCGGGCCGCCAGAATCGTACTGGAAGCCCCAGAGCAGGGATGCCATCGAATGTTTTTTAACGCCGGGCGGAATCACGCAGTTGAGCGCGTCAGTTATCAGAATCCCTTCCGGCAGAACCTTGTTCAACAGCAGCATGAAGTCCCCGCCGGAAAAGAGACAGAACGTATCGACAGAAGCGATCTCGCCGTGAGCGGAAACGCCTATGGACAGCGGCGCGGCAAAATCAAGACGCGGCGCGGGGTTAAAGCCGGACGTATAGAGCACAGGCGCCCCGGCGCGGAGAGCCGCCATAGAAAACACCTCGATCAGGGCAAGGTGCGGCAGAAAGACCGCCCTGCCCTCCTTTGAAAACGAAAAAATAATCCTGTACGTTTCGGGAGGGGGGGAGGGGGGGAGGGGGTGCGTCCCGGCAAGCGCCGCGCCGGGGACTAGGATTTCAGGATTTTTTTCCGTGTATACGTCATTTTCGATAACCTGAATTTCATCCGAGCATACCCCGCACCTGTCCGCGCATTCTTTGCCGCACAGCGTATCGCTCGTTGAATGATTCCGCGCTCTTTCGTACTCCGCCTTCAGCCTGTTTCCCGATGTATGGGACTGGATCACATCCCACGGCAGGCTGTCCCCCGCCTTCCTGCCGCCGGTGATCCGCCCGGCATACCCGGCGTTCTCGCCCAGTACGCGCCTCCACACATCCTCCCGGAAAAAGTCGCTCCATGCGTCAAGACGGCAGCCCGACCTGTAGGCGTCCTCTATCAGTTCGCCCGCCTTCTCGTCCCCACGGGAGATGAGCCCCTCCACGGTGGCGGTAAACGGATCGTGTACGCTGACTTTGTGCCCGTCCCGTTTGAGACTATCGCGGATGCGGCGCAGGGCCTGCCTCGCCTTGCCCTCCTCTATCTGGGCGCTCCACTGAAACGGCGTATGCGGCTTGGGTACAAAAACACCGACGTTTATCGAAAATTTGAAGCCGGTGATGCGTGACAATTTTTTTACAAAGGCGATGATCGCGTCATCCTCAGCTATGCCGGCGGCCTCCTCGTCCACCGGGAGCCCTATCATAAAGTACAGTTTCGCCTGCCGCCAGCCGTTCTTTTTGGCCTCCGCCATGATGCCGGCCACGGAAGCCATGTCTATCCGCTTGTTTACCGCGGCCTGCCAACTGTCCAGCGGCGTCTCCACCGCGAAGGTCAGGCCGCTCTTCCGCACACGGGATATTTTTTCCAGTATCGGCAGCGAAAATGTCGAGATATGAAGGGACGGCAGTTGAAACGATACCCGTTGTCCGGCAAACTTCGCGTTAAGCCTGTCGATTAGGCTTTCAATATGACGGTAGTCGCCGCTGGAAAGCGAGGAGAGGCTTATCTCCCGGTAGCCTGTCTTTGCTATGCAGCCGGACGCCTCGCGCTCGACAGTGTCAGCGTCCTTCTGCCTCATCGGACGGTACCATACCCCGGCGTGGCAGAATCTACAGCCGTTGGGACAGCCCCGCATTATTTCGACAACACCGTGGTGCTGCGTTATCCGCATACTCGGTACGGGAAAATTATTTTCTACAGTTCCTACGGTTTCCGCCCCGCGCGCCGCGAAATTAGCGTCTATGGCGCGGACAGCCTTCTTTTTTCCCCTCACCCAAACGGACGGGTGGGACGCGATACGGGCCGCGAGCGCCTCCCGCTTCGCGCCGCCGGCCTTCATGCCGGCCAGTTTTTCCGCCAACCGGAAGAAAGCGTCTTCCGCCTCCCCTATCCAGAAAGCGTCGATGAAGCGGGCGTAGGGCAGCGGGTTTGAAACGCAGGGGCCGCCCGCTATCACGATAGGGTACCCGTCCCCCCGTTCCTCCGCGCGCAGCGGGATGTTCGCCGTCTCCAGCATCGTAAGCGCGCCTGTTATACCAAGTTCATAGCCCAGCGTAAACATCAGCATATCCGTATCGCAAAGCGCGATGCCGGTGTCAAGGCCGTACAGCGGAATCCCTTTTTCAAGCAGCAGCTTTTCAAAATCGGGAGCGGGGGCAAAAGCCCTGTCGCAGGAAACGCCGTCCAGCGCGTTCAATCTGTTGTACAGTATTTTCAGCGCCTGATTCGACATACCGAGTTCGTACAGGTCAGGGAAGGCGATTACCGTTTGAAACGGCGCGTCCGTTTTTGCCAGCATACCGTACTCGCCGCCGGTATAGCGCGCCGGCTTTTCAACCGTGAGCAGCAGGCCGCCCAAATCTGTAAGCGTATCTATGTACCTTGCCATCTAGTAGTGAAAACGCCTTATATGTATGCTCAGGGCAAACCCTATGCCTGTCATCGCGGTGATCAGCGCGGAACCGCCGTAAGACATGAAGAGGAGCGGTATCCCGGTTATAGGCATGATGCCCATAGTCATGCCGACGTTTACCAGAAAATGAAATATGTACATTCCCGCAAGCCCCGCCACTATATAGCAGCCGAACGGATCGGACGCTGTCTTCATTATCTTTACAAGGCGCATAATTATCAGCAAAAAGAGAGTGAGCACCATCATACCGCCGATAAATCCCCACTCCTCGGAGTATATAGAGAATATGAAATCCGTGCTCTGCTGCGGCAGGAAGCGGTAATGGCTCTGCGTGCCTTGCAGGTAGCCCTTGCCAAGCATTCCGCCTGACCCTATGGCCGTTATCGACTGTATGATGTTCCAGCCCGAACCGCGCGGGTCTATTTCCGGGTCGAGAAACACTATCAGGCGCATGAGCTGATACGGCTTTAACACTTTTTGCCCGGCAAAAGATACGCATAACGCCAGAATCAGTATCAGAGCGCAGTAACCTATCCAGTAAAAATATATTTTTTTATCGTGCATGTACCCGAAGACCGATATAAAAAAAATAATGGAAAGCGCGCCCGCCGTTATTATTATAAAGGTTACATTGGACAGCATCTGCAAAAAGGGGATGGTTTTTCTGATAATATGTGTCTGCCAGAGCGGCAGCACCAAAAGGATACCCGCCAGGGTTATCATTAAAAGCAAAAAGACAATGTACCGTACCGCGACGCCGGATATAAACATCATCACAAAGAGTATCGCGATAAAAACCAGTGACGTACCAAAATCCGGCTGCAACAGTATTATCAGCATGGGCGCAAAAACGATCACGCAGGAAATAAAAAAACGCCACGCGTCGTTCCTTGAATTCTTTGTGCTGTCCAAAAACCGCGCCAGAAATATGATTGTCGTTAATTTAGCGAATTCGGAAGGCTGTATTCCAAAAGACCCGATACCGAGCCATGCCCGCGCGCCGTTTACCACGCGCCCGAATATGCAGGTGTAAACAAGCAGTACAAGCGTTCCCAAATACAGGTATGACGACACATAGTATACGCGGCGGTAATTAAGCATCGCTATGACAATCGCTATTACAAGGCCGCTCACACCCCAAAAAATCTGACGCATATACTCGTTGGAAACGGACACGCCTAAGGTTGTAACGCTGGACGAATAGATAAACAGTATTCCAAATACGGTCAGAAGTATTGCGGATAGTAACAGCGCATAATCAATTTCAAAAATATCATGTATTCTCATGCCCCCTCTCCGCTTTGGTTTGTCCTGTCCAATTATACTTTTCTCCCGCCACGCTCAGCCTTACTCTCTCCGCCCGGATTCCGGTACCAGGTACTGAAAATGAAGGGCGGCCACAGCTTCTTCATACGTTTGCCCTGCAAAGATTCCCTGAAAAATTATCGCGGAGGCGTAGGGCGCCCACCATTCCCAGGGGTTTACAGCCTCCACTATCACGGAAACAACGATCTGTTCGTCAGGGTCATCACTGTTGTAAGGCGCGTAGGCCGCAAACCATGAGTGCCATCTGTCTTGCAGGCCCACCTCGCTCGTCCCGGTCTTGCCGGCAATCTCAACAGCCTTGATATTCAGCGGAAACTGCGCCGTGCCGGAGCTTATCACCGAGCGCATATATTCGCGTACCGTCCGGAATATCGATTCATCCATATCCGACTCATGCAAAACCTCAGGCCGTACTATTTCTTCTATAGCGCCGCTTACCGGATCGCGCACCTCTTTTAGAATGTGCGGCTTGTAGATCACGCCGTTGTTCACCGTCATGGCCACCACATTGGCCAGTTGCAGCGGCGTTACCAGCGTAAAGCCCTGCCCTATAGACATATTCATCGTGTCGCCGCCCTGCCACCTTTCGCGCAGCCGGCGCTCCTTCCACTGCGGCGTCGGGACAAAACCGGCTATTTCGCCAGGTATATCTATGCCGGTAAGATCGCCCAGTCCGTACTCCTTTGAGTAAGACACCATACGCTCAACGCCCAGGTTGTCGCGCCCCACAACCCAAAAGTAAATATCGCAGGATTGAGCCAGCGCCCGCTCCAGATTCACCCGCCCGTGCCCGGGCCGGCGTATATGACAGCGCCAGTTCCTGTCGCCGTACCTCATCTCGCCCTGGCAGTCAACCGTTTTTTCCGGCGGAAAGGCGTCCTCGCTCAGAATACCTGTCGTCATAACTATTTTAAAAGTTGACCCGGGCGGGTAGCTCGACTGTATAGCCCTGTTCAGCAGCGGTTTGTTTACATCGTTCACAAGAAGCTGATAGTCCGATCCCGAATCGCTTCCGTTGAATATGCCGGGATCGTACCAGGGGTACGATACCATCGCCAGTATCTCGCCGGTGGCCGGCTTAAGAACGACAACAGACCCGATCCGTCTGCCCAGCGCTTTTTCGGCAAGCGTTTGTATGCCGCCGTCTATCGTCAATATCAGATTCTTCCCCATCTCAGGCGCTTCGCGGATTATCTCCCGGTTGCGGGCAAACCGCCCCCGGACATCAACCGTCCGTGTCTCGCTGCCGTCCTTCCCGCGCAACAGCTCGTCGTACTGCCGTTCTATCCCGGCCTTCCCTATCACGTCCCCCTGTTTGTACCCCCGGTTGTACAGCACTGTCAGCTCGTCCTTCGTTATATCCCCCACATACCCGATCACATGGGACAAACTGCCGGTATCACGGTAATTTCTCACCGGTTTCGACTGCCACGAGACGCCCGGAAGCGTGTCCAGGTTTTCCGCTAGAACGGCTATATCGTTGTACGGTATGTTGGAGGCTATCTCTAGTGGCCGGTACAGGTGGTAGTACTCAGGCGGCAGCTTTCTGTCTATCTGGTCACGCGGTATATGGAGTATCTCCGCCACGCGCCCCAGCAGTGCCGGTATTTCTTCCCGCTTCACCTCCGCCGGAGCGATCAGAACCACAAAAGAATCGGTGTTAAAAACAACGGGCTGTCCGTAGCGTCGGTCGAATATTTCCCCGCGCTGGGACGGCAGCGTTACCGTTCTTTTGGATATATCGTCAGCGCGTGAACGGTACAGTTCACCGTTCAGTATCTGCATCGCAAAAAGCTGCCCGGTATACAGCGCAAAAACCGCTATGAAAACGATTTGAAGCGCCGCTATGCGTTTCTGTGGTTTTTCCCCGCCGCTTTCCGGGTTGTTTACCCGTATCTCCATACCGTTCCCTCCGGGCCGTCCTCAAGTATCACGCCGCGCGCCTTCAACGCGCCCCGTATCTCGTCCGCCCGCGCAAAGTTCTTCGCCGCCTTCGCGCCGGCGCGCTCCGCCACAAGCGCCTCTACCTCCGCCCGATCCATGCCTCCGGGCGCAACGCTGTGCAGGCTACCTTCCAGGTCCAGACCGAGTACCTCGCCCATCTGGAAAGCCGCTTCCAGTGCTGCTTTAGGGGGAACGCCGCCGTCCTTTACCAGCCCCCACAGCGCCGAAAGCGCCCTCGGCGTGTTCAGATCGTCCTGGAGCGCGGCGTCAAACGCCTCTATATGAACGCGCGCCGCCAACGAAGTTGGCGCCGCCTCCGTGGAGACGGCGCCCCCCCCTGCCCCCTTGCTCTTTTCATCGATCGATCGCAGGTTTGACAGCAGCGATTTTCGCGCGTTTTGCGCGCCCGTCAGGCTGTCAACTGAAAATTTGATCTGATTCCGGTAGTGCCCTCCCAGCAGGAAGTACCTGTAATCGAGCGGGTCAAAGCCCGCCTCAACAAGGTCTTGCAGGGTGATGAAGCTGCCGCCCGACTTGGACATCTTATCCTTGTCAAGCACGAGGAATTCGTTGTGTACCCAGTACCTTACCCAGGGATGTTTGCCTGTCCCGGCCTCGCTCTGCGCTATCTCGTTGGTGTGGTGTATCTGTATGTGGTCTATGCCGCCTGAGTGTATGTCAAACTGTTCCCCCAGATACTTCATGCTCATCGCCGAACACTCTATGTGCCAGCCGGGATACCCGCGTCCCCAGGGGCTGTCCCATGTCAGGGCCTGGTTCTCGAACTTGCTCCGTGTAAACCACAGTACAAAGTCGCCCTGATTCCGCTTGTTCCCGTCAAGTTCCGTCCGTGACTGTAGCTTCTGTTCGTCCGGCTTGGGGCCTCCCAGCTCGCCGTAGCGCGGAAATTTCGCTATATCAAAGTAAAGGTTGCCGCCGGAGCTGTAGGTATAGCCCGCCGCCTCTATCCGTTTGATCAGGGCTACCATGTCCGCTATGTGCTCCGTCGCCTTGCAGACGATGTCAGGCCGCTGTATGCGCAGCCGCCCCGTGTCGTTAAAGAACGCTTCCGTGTAGTATGCCGCTACCTCCAGCACGCTCTTGCCGCGTTCCTCCGCGCTCTTTACCATCTTGTCATCCCCGGTATCGTCGTCGCCGGAAAGATGGCCGACGTCTGTAACGTTCATCACGTGCGTTACCTCGTACCCGAAACGGCGCAGCGTCCGTACCAGTATGTCGTGCGTAACGTAGGCCCGCAGATTCCCTATGTGCGCGTAGTTGTAGACTGTGGGGCCGCACCCGTAAAAGCCTACTTTCCCCTCGTTTATTGGCGTAAACGTCTCTATTTTCCGCCCAAGTGTATTGTATAAAGATAAAGGCATACCCAAATCTACAATTTCCCCCCCAAAACATCAAGCAGGCCAGCCTGCACCAAACGTACGCCAATGGCTGAGTCATTGTCCTTGTCATTCGCTGAGCGTGAAAGAAAACGGTTATGCGCTTCGGCTTGGAGTTTGCGGTAAGCAAGCGCGTAGCGCGCCGCAAACTCCGGAGCTCAACGCGCAGCGTTGAGCCAGCCGTAGGCTTGCACGCCTGCACCAAACGTACGCCAATAGCTGAGTCATTGTCCTTGTCATTCGCTGAGCGTGAAAGAAAACGGTTATGCGCTTCGGCCTGGAGTTTGCGGTAAGCCAGCCGTCAGGCTGGCGGCGCAAACTCCGGAGACAACCGCGAAGCGGTTGTCCGTCGTCCTTCCGAGCGGCTTTACAAGGAGGGTGGAGTTTGCGGTAAGCCAGCCGCTAGGCGGGCGGCGCAAACTCCGGAGCTCAACGCGCAGCGTTGAGCCAGCCGTAGGCTTGCACGCCTGCACCAAACATACGCCCGTCATTGCGAGCGCCCGTCAGGGCGCGAAGCAATCCAGTCAAATGATTTCCCGTCCGGATTGCTTCGGCGCTGCGCGCTTCGCAATGACGACGGACGGCGGCCTCACTCTTCACTAAGAAGGGGGGCGCAATTTCCTTGTGATGTGGCTTTGCGAGCAGGCTTTACGAGTAGGTAGGAGTTTGCGGTAAGTCAGCCGCCAGGCTGGCGGCGCAAACTCCTATGGCAAGCCGCAGGCTTGCCACCCCTACGTTCCAGCCGCCGCAAGCGGCGTCTTCCACTACCCCCCACTAGGGGCTTCGCCCCGTACTCCCGCATCCTCCTGCCGCGCGCCAGGCGCGCCGGCCCGCGTGTGGGGAAAGATAATTTTATATCCCTATATGTATTGCGGTAACATCACGTTTTGCTTGAATTTTTGGGAATTTTTTGGGAAAAAAATGACATTTGTCATATAGATTTGCGGAAGGGGCTGCGAAAATTTATTTTTCAGATTTTTTTAAAAATTTTTTTCAAAAATTTCAAGCAAAATTGAATGTAACGCCCAAAATTTAGTATATCAGAGAGAAAATGCCGCAGGCCGGACCGGTACGCGGAGGCTCCCTGACCGGCGCTTTATGCGTCCGGAACTTTTTTTAGAGAGGGCGTTATGAACAATCTCAATTCGATCTTGATCGAAGGAAATCTGGTACGGGACCCGGTGTTCCGTTCCACGGCGAAGGGTACACCTCTGTGTACTTTCAGTCTTGCTTCCAACCGTTATTACAAGAACAACAGCGGTTATGAACAGGAAGTAAGTTTTTTTGATGTGGAGGCGTGGTCAAAGCTCGCGGAAAGCTGCAACGAGCTTGGGCGCAAAGGCAGGGGCGTGCGGGTCGTAGGACGCTTGAAGCAGGATCGCTGGAACGACTCGGAAGGAAAGAGTCACTCCAAAGTAAACATCATTGCGGAGCATATTGAATTCCGTCCGGATTTTAAGAAAGAGGACGAAAACGGCGATTGCCCGAAAACTGATGAAGTTTCAGAGATTGAAAAAACCGTTGCGCTTCACAAAAAGGAGGTCATGTTTTAATAATCCGGCGCTCAAAGTTTGAGATACTTATAATGAAAATTCATAAGTGCCTCCAACCTCATTCTTTGAGCGCCTTTTCATTTTGGATAGTAAATATCATCGTCATTCCGGCTTCCTCCGGAGCTTGTTGACGAAGATGCCTGTCCGGCGGTGTTTATTCTGTAACCAAGCAGGAATTCAAATTCAAAACCCATGTTAAAATTTACAGCGGAAGGGTTACCGTCAGACAGTATAGCCTGTATGAAGGCTCTATCCAGCGCGCTGTTCAGCCTGTAATTTATCAGGAGGCCGCCGCGGAAAAACATTTTTTCATCTATATCAATATCAACGCCGCCCCCCGCCTTGATCGCGAGGGTTGACCAGTCGGACGCATCGCCATAGCTGTTGCCTTTTTTTGCGTTTCGCGGCTCGTAGTCTTTGGTAAAATTCTGGGACAGGCCGAATATGCCTTGCAGCCCCGCCGTAACAAAAATAGTTACGCGGTCCAGTCTGAACGGGTACTTGAAGTACGCCCCCAACCCCAGATTTGTTCCCGCCAACTGGTAATCATCGCCTACAAAAGTGTACGGCCTCAGGAGATTGTGGTACATAAAACCGGTAAAAGAGCCGCTAAAGCTTAAATCCGCCACAAAAAACCATTTTTCAAAAAAAAGCAGCCCCCCAAAATTGAACTGATTGTACGACTGGCGCGGCGCCGATCCGTCGCTTAATTCGGTCGAAAGCGAATCAAAGTTTGCGCCCAACGTGAGTCCGTAGCCGGTGTTAAAGTCGAACGAAAACGCCGGCGCCGCTAAAAAGATGGCGACTATAACTAAATATACTTTTTTATTCATAAAAGCTCCTCCCAAAAGCTGCTTTAATGCGGGTACAGCCAACAACGCATTCATTACGGCGGCGTATCTCCCATTACTGTAAAGGTGAATGTGAATTCCCGTATATTGGCGGTGTTGCCAGTATCGAAATACGGCATTCGCAGTTCGGCGTGAATGGTTATTTCTACAGTTTCTCCGTCGTAAAGCGGGACCGCGCCCTGTTTTAGATACATCGTTATCGCCTGTGTAACATCATCCCATTTCAATTCGAAATTATCTTTGCTGTAAGAAGGAGTGGAGGGGATCATATCAAACCAGATGCGGTGTATCATGTTTGTCGTATTTTTTGTCGGGTCGTCTGCGTCGCTAATATCCTTTTTTACAGGCTCATACAGCGGCCGCAGGTACAAAGGCACCGACACAGTACCACCACTCATCGATATGCTGCCTGCGTATATGGTGGGAGAAATGATACTATGCATCAGGGTGTCCCCATCAAGAGTAGCAGGATTGTCAATAACATAAGCGCCTATCGGAGTCGGAGTTTGAAATGATACGCTTGTAAGCTCTATCTCATTAAAGTTTACCCCGCTGTAGTCTATGTTGTACTTTTTCTTTGTGCCGCCCCTGTAGGCCACCTCTATCATGGCTGCGGCGGGGTTGGCCTTCTTTGAAATCAGCACCATGTAGCCGCCGCGCTCCTTGCCTAGTTTAAGGCTATCAATTTTATTGAAACTGTTTGGCTTATCGTTGTTAGCCGTTTCGTAACTGGTTATTTTTTGCGGCCTGCCGCTAGAGTAGTTAATTATTTCATTTGTTGGTTTGGTTGGTTGTGGTTCAGATCGGTACTTGTACGAGTAAAGGTAGAGGCTCTCATTGGTTTCGGTAATCGTTACATTATCTCCGACAAGTCCGCGGATTACAAACGCGGAGTAAGGAGCCGCCATCACCCATTCCGCTGAAAAATCAAGCGATCCGATAGCGAAGGAGCCGCCTACGCCGGCGGTGCCCGACAGTGTGCCCGCCTGAAAATCTCCGTAGCCGCCATATCCGGCCCCATTCATATTATAGCCGTAGGTACCGCGGGGGTACCCCGCTATCGCCTGATCGCTCCATAGCAGGCCGTGCGGTATGCCGTTGTCAATGGTCCCTTTCAGCACTATGTGGGTTATGCCGTCCGATGTCATGTAGGACTGATTTATGTACAAGCCTTCCATGTTTGCCTGCATGGTATTCGTTCCCCCCAGGTCATTGGGCGGGCTGTACCAGGGCAGCGAAAAATCGCCTATATCAACGTCCGTCACGAACACCGGTACCGTTCCCGGTGCGCAGCCTGCAAATTCAAATACCGCAACCGCGATAATCAACGCAAGTTTTGTTATGTTTCGCGTCATTTTAAACAGCTTTATTCCCGTTAAATCGCTATTAAACGGCATTTTTATCCTCCCACGTCATGTTTCATTATCGGTAACGGCGGAAACATCCTTTATGTTACGTATTATGACGGCCAGCGTGATTACGCCCTGCACGGTGTACGCTATTATCAGGCTGTAGATCGCCCCGGCTATGTAAAAACGGCTGACAAGCGCCTGGCAGCAGAGTATTGCCGCCAGCGCCGCCGCTGCGCCGGCAAGCAAAAGACTCCCATGCTTCCGCATCGCTGTAAGTATGCCGGTCAGCACACCGCAGCCCAGCAAAAAACCCGATGCCAGCAGCGTGGGCATTAAAAGAAAGCTGTACGGCAGTATCTCCTCCCCGAACAGGAGGCGCAGCGCGAAGCGTCCCCATAAAATCGAGGTGGCGCACAGCGCCGCCGTTGCCGCCGTTACAGAGACTGCCGCGCGGAATGTCATCCGTCTTATCACCGCGTACCTTTTTTGGGCGTACAGTCCGCTGAACCCCGGAATTAAAACTGACAGGGCCGGCCCCGTCAACAGCGGCAGCGCAAGCATGATCAGTGTTATCGAAGAAAAATAGCCCAGCTCTTTGGTTGAGTATATCTTTTCTATAACATAGCGCGTGAAGAATGTCATGCAAAAGTACAAGAGGCTTTGCAGCGCCAGCACAAACGCCGGAAAAAGTATGTTGACTATATCGCGCGTTACGACTTTTGCCGTAAAACCGGCGCGGCGGACGGCGCGCGGTATGTCAAACATGAGAAAAACCGGCAAAAATGCCGCCGACATCGCAAGGATCGCCTGCGGCAGTTCAAAAAAATAGAGCGCCGCGCAGAATGTCAAAAAAGTACCCCCCCCTTTTATGCAGTACGATACGCTTATCGTTTTGTAGTCTTCAAATTTTTGAAGAACGCAGAGGTAGACGCCGGCCAGTCCTTCCAGCAGCCTGTACAGCATCAAAGCGGCGCAACATACCAGCGTACCGCGTGAAAAACCGGTAAAAAACAGCGCAACGGTAAAGCATACAAGCGCAGCAGCGCTTGTACAGGCGCGCGCCGCGATATACGTGCCGTCCGTGTGCCTGCCCATAACATCGCTTATCTGGTAATTGCCCATTCCAAAGGCGGCAACCGCCGCAAAAATATTGGTGAATGTGTACGCCAGTGAATATGTACCGGCATCCTCCGCCCCTTTCACCCTCAAAATAACAACCGTAAGCATGTATTGAAAAAAAATGTATGTAAATGAACCCGCACTGTTATAAAAAACATTTCGGTTAAACGTTGTGTTCAGTTTGTTTAGTAATTTCAAAATAATGATTCCCGCCGCCGCAAGCAAGAGCGCCGGGAGCAGGGCGCTTTCTCAGCTTTTATGCCGCCGGTATTTTGGCCGGGCATCCGCCTCAGCGTCCATAAACCTGTCTTTACGTTGGCCTAACCGCGCCCAAATTACCGGCTATGAATCTGTAATCAGGTGTTTTTTATAATATCCCCTGCTCTCCCCTTGTCAAGGGGCAGGCCAGCCTGCACCAAACATACGCCAATAGCTTAGGAGTCGTCCTTGCTATTCGCTGAGCGTGAAAGAGAGCGGGTTATACGCTTCGGCCTGGAGTTTGCGGAGATAACCGCGTAGCGGTTGTCCAGCGAGCGGCTTTACGAGTAGGTAGGAGTTTGCGGTAAGCCAGCCGCCAGGCGGGCGGCGCAAACTCCTATGCAAGCCGTAGGCTTGCACGCTGAGCGTGAAAGAGGGCTTGCCTGCGCCGCAGGCAGGCAGGCGGGTTACGAGTCGTCATTGCTAGCGCCCGATGGGGGCGCGAAGCAATCCATGCGAGGAGGCTCGACAAGCGGGTCGGAGTTTGCGGTAAGCAAGCCGCCTTGCAGCGGCGCAAACTCCTATGGCAAGCCGCAGGCTTGCCACACCCGCAATGACGGCTGGCT
>JAIRMP010000207.1 GCA_031258615.1 Spirochaetaceae bacterium
CTCACCGGCGCGTTTACCGGCGTCTGCGCCGAGTTGGGGATGCCCGTCCTCGTACACGCCAACGAGCCGGTCGGCCATCAATATCCGGGAAAGACGGACACCACGCTCTGCCAGCTAGAACTCTTTGTCGAGCACAGCCCGGACAACGACATCATCCTGGCGCACTGGGGCGGCGGCCTCCTCTATTTTGAAACGATGCCTGAACTCCGCAAAAAATTCGCGCGCGTGTTTTACGACTGCGCCGCCTCACCCTTCCTGTACGACAGCAGCGTCTACAGAATCGCCTGCGAACTGGGGCTTGAAACAAAAATCCTGTTTGGCAGCGACTACCCGCTGCTGCCTATAACGCGCTACATCCCCGAAATCGAAGCGAGCGGCATCCCTGACCGGGCAAAGGCCCTGCTGCTCGGAGAAAACTGCCGGCGCATTCTCGGCATATAACGCTTCTATAGGGAAAATCGTTCACCGGCTGGGAAATATCCGGGACAAATACACGGCTACCCGTACTTTGGTGCAGGCCGGCCTGCCCTTGCAAGGGCGGGCGATTCGGTTTAATATAATTCAATGAATAAAACGAATGTACAGCTTTCCGATTTTGGGGTAAATATACCAAAAATAATTCTGCCTGTTAAAGGCGTCGACCTGCAAAAATGGGCTGTAATAGCCTGCGATCAGTATACACAGGATGCCGCTTACTGGGAGGGTGTCGCCTCTTTTGTGGGCGAGGCGCCTTCGACTCTGAATATGATCTACCCTGAAATCCACCTTGACAGCGGCGATCGCGCCGGACGAATCGAACGGATACATAAGACCATGCGGACTTATGTAGAAAAAATTTACTCAAGCAATGCGGTTCTTAACCCGCCGCGGCAGGCCGGCGCGTACATTGAACGGACGACATTGCATGGCACACGAGCCGGCCTGCTGTTGGCCATAGACCTGGAAAGCTACGACTGGCGCGCCGATTCGCAAACCATTATCCGTGCGACAGAAGACACCCTGCCGGAAAGGCTTCCTCCCCGCATGGAAATCCGCAAGCGCGCCGCTCTGGAACTGCCGCATATACTGCTTTTGATTGACGATCACGAAAATATTTTAACATCGCTGCTGGAAAAGCTTCTGGCGAGGGCGCCCGTGGCTTACGATACCCCGTTGATGATGGGAGGCGGAAGTATACGATGCAAACTACTGTACCGCAAAAACGATTGGGCGCTGATACGGGATGTTTTTGAACACTTGGCCCGTCTGTCAATCAACCGTTACAAAACAGACAAACCGTTTCTGTTTGCCGTTGGCGACGGAAACCATTCGCTCGCCGCCGCAAAGGCCGTGTGGGACGAGTACAAGACTGCCCATCAGGGCGAGCTGGACACAGAAAACCACCCGGCGCGTTACGCGATGGCCGAGATCGTAAACCTGCACGATCCTGCAATCGTGTTTGAGCCGATACACCGTATTGTTTTTAACACTGATATGGACCGTATCCTGAAGGTTTTTGCCGCCCTCCCAGGCTTTTATTCCGAGGAAACCGGCGGAATTGAACAGTTACGGAGAATGGTTGCGGATACGTCCGCGCCTGAAAACCGTTTCGGCGTAGTCAGCGGCGGACGCTGTGTGCTGGTAAAATGTTCAGGCAGCAAACTGCTTACCGCCTGCATAGACCCGCTTTTGGCAGGGATAAAAACCGACTACATACACGGGGAAGGGGAGTTGCTGCGTCTTGCAGGTCAGGGCGGCGTAGGGATACTGCTTCCGCCATTTAACAAACAGGGCTTGTTCAAAACCATCGTAACGGACGGCCCAATGCCGCGAAAAAGTTTTTCGATGGGAGACGCCGACGAAAAACGTTTCTACCTCGAAGCGCGCCCGCTTTTCGAATAATTTTCCTGCCCGCCGGCCGTCCCCTCTTCAATCCGCCCCCACACCCTGCCGGTATGCGCCTCATTCCTCACTGGTGAAGCATCCGCGAAGGGTGTTGCCTGACAGACTCTCCAGCCGCACCGTCGCAAAAGCGCCGGTAAGGTGTGCGCCGCCTTCAGCGACAACCATCTCGTCGCGCTCCGTACGGCATACCATTTCTCCGCCGTTTTTACGGGAGACGCCCTCGACAAGCACCTCCGCACAGTCCCCGATCCGCGATGTGAGCAGCTCTGCCGTATGCCGTCTCTGTAGCTCAATAACACGGGTAAGACGCTCCGCCTTGACGGAGGGTTCGACACGGTCAGGCAAACTGAAAGCCGCCGTCCCCTCACGCGGGTTATAGTGGTACATATAAGCGTACAGGAAGCGCGCCTCCTCCATCAGGCTGAGGATTTCCCGGAAGTCTTGTTCCGTTTCGCCCGGAAAACCGACAAGAATATCGGTGGAAAGCGTTATTCCGGGCATGGCGGCGCGGAGCGCGGCGCAAAGCTCAAGGAAATGTTCCCGCGTATAACGCCGGTTCATCGCGGCGAGAATACGGTTCGAGCCGTGCTGAACACAGAGGTGGATGTGCCGGCAGAATACGGGGTTGCCGGCCATAACCCGTACCGTCCGCAGGGACAGGTCCTTGGGGTGGCTCGAAAGAAAGTGTACCCGTCTGACCGGGGTATCCGCCGTAACGCGGGCAAGCTCCTCCAGCAGGCCGGGAAAATCCAAGCCGTCCTTCGAATAGGAATTGACATTCTGACCAAGCAGGGTTACCTCACGCACACCGCGCCCGGCAAGCATCCGTACCTCCCCGAATATTTCCGCCGGTTCGCGGCAGACCTCCCTGCCCCGCACGTACGGCACTATGCAGTACGAACAAAAGTTGTCGCAGCCGCGCATAATCGGCACAAAGGCGCGGAAACTGCCCGCCTCGTGGTGGCTGGGGGCAAAACTGAGCGGCGCGTCGGGAACATCCCGCTCCATTTGCGGCGCTTGCCACTCCGCGCCGGCCAGCCGCGCCTCAATTTCGGCGAGTATCCGCGTAAAGACGGCGCCTCCTTGAGTTTCCATGATGAAGTCCGCGCCGTTTTCGGCAAGTTTAGCGCCCAAACGACTCGCCATACACCCGCAAACCAGCACAAACAGCGGATTTTGACGCCCCCGGAGCTTTTTTTTAAGCGCCGCGTAGTGGGCAAGCCGTCCAAAGACACGCCGTTCCGCCGTTTCGCGCACGGAACAGGTGTTGATTATGACAAGACCCGCCGCCTCCCCGTCTTGCGCCGCGTTCCAGCCCCGCTCGTCCAGCGTCAGTTTGAGCGCCGCGCTCTCGGCAAAATTCATCTGGCACCCGTAAGTTTCAAAATAGTAGCTTGCTTTTCCGCTTTCCATCGCCATTCAGCTTACACCAACGGCGCCTTCATAATATACAGAGCCATTTCATCTTGATTTGTGTGTATCCCCGCCTGGGCTTACCGCAAAC
>JAIRMP010000246.1 GCA_031258615.1 Spirochaetaceae bacterium
CACGGGCCGGTGCCTACGGGCATTTTGAACGCAATCCCGCCGCTTTCGTCCGTTACCGATGCCGGGCTCAGAAAGCGCACGGGCCGGGGATAGGTAAGCTCGGTGAGGATGGGGTAGAACGCATCCTCGAACACGATTTCCACCGTGTGGTCATCCAATGCCGTCATATTCGCTACCTTGCTTGAGGTCAGAGACGCATAGCGTGAGTTGTTTACCCAGCGTTTCATGTTGAAAATCACCGCGTCCGCGTCAAAATCCGTGCCGTCCGAAAACTTTACGCCTCTGCGTAGATGGAAGGTGTACGTCTTGTTGTCAGGCGCAATATCCCAGCTTTCGGCAAGCACGGGGATGATTTCACCGTTGCCGCCGTCCTCGACAAAGCCCTCGTAAATCATCTTGTAAAGGAAATGCGGCCCCATGTACGAAGCGGCATCCAACTGGTCTATACTGCCGTCGCGGTAGCTTGACAGTACGATTTCTTTGCCGGCCGCGTCGTCTTTTTTTGCGCAGGACATGGCGGCAAAACCGATAAGAACGGCCAGCATAACAGCGGCCGCGGCTTTCATTTTTTTCATCATTTTGATTAACTCCTTAAAAATTTATTTTTGATCACAGTAATGACAGGCGGCAAAATGCCCGTCAGTTTTTTGTTCAAATAGCGGACTTTCTTTTTGGCACAGGGGCTTTGTGTAAAGACAGCGGTTCTGGAATACGCAGCCCCGCTCCGGTATGCTCATATCCTCGTCTTCGCGGAACAGCACGAGGTCATCCTTTCGTTCGCGCGGGTTTACAGGCAGGGTGGCTGCCAGCAACGCCCGGGTGTACGGATGGAGTGCGCCGGAATTGATGTCCGGCAGAATCTCCACGATGTTTCCCAGATACATCACAGCGGTACGGTCGCAGATGCGGTTCACGGCGGCAATATCATGGGAAATAAACAGGTACGTCAGCGAAAAATCGTTTTTCAGCGAGATTAACAGTTCCAGAATCTTATTTTTTACCGCGAAATCCACGCTGGAAACCGCCTCGTCGCACACGATAAATTCCGGCTGGAGGATAAGGGCGCGGGCTATGCCGCCCCTCTGCCTCTGGCCGCCTGACATCTCGTGCGGATAACGGGTCAGATACGTCTCGTCCAAGCCGACTTTACGCAGCATATCGGCCATCAATTTTTCTTTTTCATCATCGCTTTCATCGTAGTAGTTATCCAACGGCTCCCGGAGAATCTGGCGGAGGGTATACGATGGGTTAAACGCCTGGGAACTCCCCTGAAACACCATCTGCATACGCCTTCTGCGCGGCCTCATTTCGTTAAACGAACAGCCGGTAATATCCTCGCCGTCAAAGATGAGGCTGCCCTTTGTAGGCTGTTCCAGCTTCAAAATCAACTTGCCCAGCGTAGATTTTCCGCATCCCGATTCACCGACAAGCCCCAGAATCTCTCCCCTCCTGATCGTCAGATTCACGTTCCGCACCGAGTACACCACAGGTTTTGCCTTGGGTCTAAAATTTTTATAGAGGTTTTTGATTTCAATTAGTTCCATCAGTTTTTTCCAGAAGTAATTTTGTGTAATCGTGCTTTGGCGCTTCAAAAACCTCGAACACCGTTCCCTGTTCAAGAATACGCCCATCCTTGATCACATACACATCATCAGCCATTTGAGCTACGACTCCCAAATCGTGGGTTATCAGGAGTATGCTTATCCCCTCGTCCCGCAGGCGGCCTAACTCTTTTAAGATAGCCGCCTGAGTGGTCAAGTCAAGCGAAGATGTCGGCTCGTCGGCAATCAGCACGGTGGAATGTGCTAGAAGCCCCATCGCTACCATGATGCGCTGGCACATCCCGCCGGAAAGCTCAAATGGGTAGCTTTCAAGAATTTTATTCGTATCCCGCAGCCCTACCCTGGACAACACCTCTTGAAACAGACCTAAAGCCGCCCGTCTTTCAAGCCGCTCCCCGCTCAGACGGTTTACCTCGAACAGGTGGTCTTTTATCTTGATGACAGGATTCAGCGAATTTGTAGGTTCCTGAAATATCATTGCTATCTTTTCGCCCCGTACCCGCCGCATTTTCCGTTCAGGAAGCGCAAGCAGATCAACGTCTTCCAGCATGATAGAGCCTTTTACCACTTTTCCCGGTTTTTCAATCAAGCCGAGTACCGACAGGGACAGGACGGACTTACCGCTCCCGCTTCCTCCCACAAGCGCGGTTATCCGGCCGGGGTACAGGTCCATATCAACACCGTCCAGCGCTTTTATAGTCCGGTTTTTCAGATAAAAGCAGGCGCAAAGCCCGCATATCGAGAGCGCCGGTTTATCCATGTTCTGTTTCCTCCTTCACCACCGCGCTGCTTCCTGATGTGGGTAACAGCGCATCGTTAAGCCCTTCGCCCACAAGGTTAAACGCCAGTACGGAAATCACTATGGCAATGCCCGGCCACAGCATCATTAATGGATACGAGGTAAGGTATGGGCGGGAATCGTTCAGCATCACGCCCCAATCCGCCGCAGGCGGCTGGGAACCAAGCCCTATGAACGAAAATCCGGCAATATGCATGATTACCGCGGCAATACGCAATGTGGCAAGCACAATTATAGGAGAAATCGAATTGAGCAGGATGTGTTTGAACACGATGGCGGCGCGGCTGCTCCCGGCGGACTCAGCGGCCATGACAAACGCGCTCTCTCTGAGCTTAACCACAGAGGCCCGCACGATTCGGGCAAAGGGCGCCCACCACAACACGACAAAAACAACCACCATGTTCACGAGGCTGGGGCCCAGTACGCCGACTATAGCCAGCGCCAGCAGGCTTGATGGAAATGAGGAGGCGATATCCGCAAGACGCATAATCAGGTTGCCGGTAATACCGCCCATATAACCGGCCAAAATTCCCAGCGGCAGGCCTATGATCACCATCAACACGGTAGCCGCCACCGCGGTCGCAAGGCTCGTCCTAACCCCAAAGATGAGCCGCGAAAAAATACACCTTCCAAGCTGGTCAGTACCCATCAGATAGCCTCCGCCCGGAGGCAGCAACTTTTGACTTAAATCCACCGCATACGGGTCATGCGGCGCTATATACTCCGCAAAAATTCCGGTCAGCGTAAAAATCAAAATCAGCGCCAGCCCCAAAATCGCCGTTTTCTGCTCCTTAAACCGCTCAAACCATTCGTTTCCCATCGTTTTTTCCTTTCACTCAATCTGTATTTTTGGGTCAATGTAGAGGTACATGATGTCCAACAGCAGGTTGATGCCTATAAATGTTACAGCCACCACGAGTATATAGCCCTGAATGACGGGAATATCTTTTAGCCTTATGCTGTCCACCGCGAATTTTCCTATGCCGTTCCACGAGAATATAGTCTCGCAGGCAAACATTCCGGACAGGAGTTTTCCAAAATTAACGCCCACAAGGGTTATACAGGGAAGCATCGCGTTTTTTATGCCGTGCCGTATCAGGGTTTCCATTTCACTAAGCCCCCGCGCCCTGGCCGCCCGCATATAATCCATGCTTCGCACTTTAATCAGGTTTTCCCGCAGCAGGCGTATGTACGTGGCCCCATTATTCACGCTAAGGGTAAGGGCGGGGAGAAAAATATTCTGCCATTTGTTACCCGCCACTACGGGGGCAAGGTGGAGCTTTACGGCAAAGGCGTACAGAAGCATTAGTCCGAGCCAAAAATCCGGTATGGTAGTCCCGCAGGCGGAAACGATGCGAAAAGCATGGTCAAACGGAGAATTCCGGTATCTAGCGCAGAGCAGGGCGATCGGTATGGCAAACAAAACGGAAATCAGTGTAGCGGCGAAGGCTAACTTCAATGTTGCGGGGAAGCGCCTAAAAATTTCTTCGGTTACCGGCTTTTTGGTCTGGAACGAAGCGCCGAAATCAAGCCTCAGTACCTTACCAAGCCAGGTCAGGTACTGAACAGGAAGCGGATTGTCAAGGCCGAGTTCCTGCCGCACTGCGGCAAGACTCTCCGCGGTAACCTCCTCCCCCTGACTCCGTATAGTTATCGTGGCCACATCTCCCGCCGACATATTGCTCAACACAAACGCGAGAATCGATACAACCAACAGGATGGGTATCATCTGGAGGATACGATACAGAATGAATCTGAGCCGCCTCATTATACCGTCCGGCCGGGTATAGCTATTTTCACATTATTCCCCCACAAACACAGAAATTGTAGTTTTCAAGCGCGAAAACTTTTGTTTATAGGAGTTCATCTCCGAAAGGCCGTCCCTTCATGGAACGTAAAAAGCCGCAATCTTATGCGTTACGGTAGACAGTATATCAAAGGACCGAATTTTTTGTCAACCACCCGTGTCAAGGCGCAATTAAAATGCCCCCCTCTGGCAATAAGCACCATCAACACGGTAGCCGCCACCGCGGTCGCAAGGCTCGTCCTGACCCCAAAGATGAGCCGCGAAAAGATACACCTTCCAAGCTGGTCAGTACCCATCAGATAGCCTCCGCCGGGCGGCTACAAAGGCTGCACACTGATTTCTGATCACAGTTTCGCTATTTCTTCAAAGGAGAGTCCTGTATCTTCCGCTATTTGGGCTATAGGCCGTCCTCGCTTTTTCATGTTCCCCGCAATTTCCACGCGGCTTTTTGCCTCGCCTTCATGGATGGCGGCGGACAGCAGTGTCGCGTGGTCGTGCCGCGCCTTCTCCCGGTACTCCATCCGCGCCCTCACTTCAGGGTCTTCGCTAATCCGGTATAACATCTTTACCGCCCCCCGTATGTCCGCGTTCCTCTCCGCTATCATATCAAAATCCTCCTTGCTCTTGCACTTCAGAAACCGCATCCAGTCCCACGCCGCGCTCCCGTCACTATTCGCGGGAACCTTAGGCAGCTCTATCGTGTATATCTCCTCAGGCATTTCTTCAAAACACAGCCCGTTATCAGGATTGTAAAAACAAACCTGTTCAGATACTCTTTCGTCCCGGAAAACAGTGTGTAGTCCATTATGCATATACAGATTACCCGCCGTATAACCTCATAACTATCCCCTTCGCCTATTTGACCGGTAATCAGCTTCGATTTGTAAAAGGAAATCCGTTTCTCAAGACAGGGAAAGGGGTTTACCTGTATCTCCTCGGCAAGGATTAGCCCTCTCTTGGTATTCAGCTTGATATCCACTATGCCTGTCTTATCGTCCTCATCTTCAGGCTTCAGGGTTGAGTCCATGAAGGTTATGTCAAATTCATCTTCTGGCAGCCTAAGAAATGACTTGAGCAGGGCTATGGTGTTGTCCTTGTGCCGCTCATCGCCGAACAAAAGTTTGAATATCCAATCGTTGGTGGGCGGCAGGATAGAAAGCATCGTATCCATAGATGAAAGTATAGCGTTTCGCCTGATACGATGTAAGGCGGTAACTCCAAAAGGGTGACTGACACCTTTTTGGACAGGGTATTGACAAGTAATTATTTTTTATATACAATTCTATACAAGGAGAGTTTTTATGAAAAATCATTTGAATACAATTATCGTATGCTTGTCGGTAATAATTTGTGTAAGTATTTTTTCTGGTAGTTTTTTTGCTGCAAAAACCGTACAAAAGAATTATATTATTGTAACTGGATCGGCAACAAAATCGTTTGTTTCCGATTTAATTGTTTGGAGGGGTTCTTTTTCAAAAAAAGCATCCACATCCAGAGACGCTTTTGCAAAATTAAAAAATGATACGGCGGCGGTTAAGGATTATCTTGTAAAGAATGGTGTCAATGAGCAGGATATAATATTTTCGTCTATTGACTTAAATGAAAATTATGAACATGAATATAACCAAGATGGGAGAATTACAAAAACAATATTTACCGGATATACACTTACCCAGAAGGTAACAATAGAATCTGCTGAAGTAGATAAAATTGAAAAAATATCTCGTGACATAACGGAACTACTTGATTTAGGCGTTGAGTTTTTCTCCATGTCGCCGGAATATTATTATACAAAACTTGATGAACTTAAATTGGACTTAATAGCAAAATCGGCGGAAAATACCAGAATGAGAGCGGAAACTATTGTAAAGGAATCCGGCGCAAAAATATCAAAATTACGTTCGGCAAATCTTGGTGTTTTCCAAATAACACCGGAGAATTCTTCAACAGATAGTTATAGTTATCAAGGATCGTATGACGTATCATCAAAAAATAAAACGGCATTTATAACTACACGATTAGAATATTTGATAAAATAATGTGTAGGGGTTCTTACATCGCCTAACAGTCCTGTTTACGGATTGCAGCGCGTGTAGGCTGTGCCGCGCCTGCCGGTGGAAATCAGCGTTCTTGCAAAAATCTACTCTTTTTTTCGCAACGTTCCCGGTGTAACGCCGTAGCGTTCTTTGAAAACCTGAGAAAAGTTTGAGTGTTTCTTGTAGCCTACCTGAGCGGCAATTTCACTGAGCGGGGCGGAGGTGTTTTTTATGAGGTTTAGCGCTTTTTCCATACGGAGGCGGCGGATATGCTCCGCAACGGAGAGTCCGGTGTGTTTTTTGAAAACAGAGGTGAATTTACTTTTGCTCATGTACGCCTGTTTTGCAAGGGCGTGAAGGACGAGTGGTTCTGAAAGGTGTTCTTCGGCGTAACGCAGAGAGCGGGCGATGCAGAGTCTATCCTGTTCATTGACAAAGCCCCGCTCTTTATTTCCCCTGTGCCAGTTCAGTATAACCGAAAGCAATTCCAGAGATTTTGCCTCAATCCATATATTACCCCATATATTACCCCATATATTACCCCATATATTACCCCATATATTACCCCATATATTACCCAATGTATTACCCAATGTATTACCCCATATATTACCCAATGTATTACCCCATATATTACCCAATGTATTACCCCATAAGTTTCCCCGTATATTTTTTCGTGTATCTTTGCCGTTGCACGGAAAAGCGGTCTTGGCTATCTCATCCAGTATGACGGCGGCGTCGGGGATAAATGGGAGAGCGGATAAACCGGCGACGGTTTCTTCCAGTTCGGGGAGCGAAATGCCGTGGCGCGAAGTTATAAAGGCGTCAATGAATTCAGGGAGGAAAGAGACCTCCACCCCTGAACAGAAATAGATGCCCTTATCATTTTGCTTAAATACTTCAGTTTTTCCAACCATGCATCCCCCCCCCCCCCCAATGTTATTCCCGCTTGCGCCGTGAAAAATATTTGTGTAAGAATGTTTTGCCTTCCCGTTTGCGGCGCGCCCAAAGGACTGCCGGCGTGTGAAGTTTACCGAGTTTACTACGAGTCCCTTGCCCACAACCCTCGTAAGGCATGAGTCCTCCGCATAAATCTTTTTTTCACTTAATCCTGTGCGTTCATCTCCGACGATTTCTGACTCTAGCGGAAAACCATAGATGAAAATATCATGCGAAGAAAAATTTCGCTCCGGTAAATTCACGGGCCGGCGCACTCCTTTTGTTTCGTTAATTACTCTAAACGGCTAAAAAACTACCCAAACCAGCCAAATTTCCATAAATTCCATTGACGTTATAACGAGGCGGTTTGATAATTGCTGAGTTAGATAGTTATAACATCTATAACGTATCATTGCTTTGCCGAATTACGCAAGCATTGAAAGGAGAAACTTGTATGAAAAAATTTATTCTGGTTATGACAGCTTGTTTTGGTTTACAGGCCGCGTTTGCCCAGGATGCCGCTTTCACTGAACCAGAGAGCGAAGGCTCCCTGGATTTTGTAGTTACCGCGGGCAGAACCCGCGAGGAGGCGGCAAAGGTTTCCGCGCAGGTAACGGTGATCACCGCCGAAGACATCGCCGAATCCGGGGCGACATCGGTAACGGATCTGTTGAACACAGTGCCCGGCATGAGCCTGAACAGGGACGATACCGGGGCGGGGTATAGCGTTTCAGCGCGGGGATTTTCAAGTCTGGACGGGCGGAAAAAGGTGCTGATACTCGTGGACGGCATGAGGCTCAATACCCTTGAGGGCAAAACGCAGATGGCATGGGATGTGATTAACCTCTCGGAGATTGAACGGATAGAGGTACTCGACGGCGGGGCGAGCGTCCAGTACGGCGACAACGCCCAGGCCGGGGTTATCAACATCATCACAAAAAAATCGGGGGATGCAAAGACGGATATTACCGTCTCCGGCGGGAGCTTTTTCCAAAATGAACAGCGCTTTTCCCACCACAGACCTATGGACTGGGGCGGCTTTACCGTTAGCGGCGGGCACCGCGGGACTCAGGGGTACCAGAAGCACTCGGGATTTGATACGGGAAACGGAGAGTTGCGGGGATTTTGGGACTTAAACGACTCTATGAGCCTTAACGCGAATATGGGTTTTGCCTTTACAAACTACCTCTTTGCCATGAGTTTGACGAAGAAGGAATTTGATGATGACCCTACGCAAAACGCCCGGCTTACTACCGACGATGGTTCCAGTATGAACATAAACGCCGGCCTAAACTGGAATTGGGCGATTAACGAGACCATGAGTTTCGACCTGCCGCTTTCATATATCTGGCAAAGTGTGCGATACAACGATCCTACCATGCTTATTGGAATGACGCCGCAGATGTTCAATATGCGGCCAAAGATTACCGCGGAATTGCTGCCCGGAGGCATGGGACTCCGTATCATAGGCGGCGTTGATATGCTCCTCGCCTTTAACGAAACCAAAGCCTCTATGGATACCGTCAAGGGAACAAACCCGAACAGGCAAACGGCGGATGAATTCAGCATTGCGCCCTATGCCCTGGTGAATTTTGAGCCTCTCTCTATTCTGTCCCTGAACGCGGGACTCCGCTACGACGCGGCATTCGTCAACGGTAAAGCACACAAGTGGGAGACTACAATGATGGTGGACATGAACGACGACGGCGTCCCCGAAACTCCCTACCCCATGTCATACCCTAGTGATTCAAAATCAACAGACTGGGGCGCCTTTGTCTATGAGGCAGGCCTTACAGTGAACCCGTTTGACTTCCTCAAGGTGTACGCGAAGTACGGCACCCAGTTCAGGTATCCCTACCTTGATGAGATAATGTCCATTGATTACATAGCCTTCCAATACACGATGAAGACGGACATTGAACCGGAAAAAGGCTGGACTGTGGAGGGCGGCATTGGGCTTAACTATGGGGGCATCGTGAGGCTGGACGGGAATTATTACTATATCAGGACGGATAATGAAATTACCTCCCGTTTATCAACGGCGGGGGGCATGGTTCTGGATTATTACAACGCCGACCCCATCGAAAGAACGGGAACCAATATCGGGGTAACCCTAACGCCGGGTAAATACGTGGAACTGGAGCTTGACTACGGCTTTGTAAACGCGGTGTTTTCCGACGGCCCCCATAAAGACAAATTTGTTCCTCAAGTGGCCAAGCAAACCCTTTCCGCCGTCCTCATGCTGCACACTGCCTTTGGATTGAGTTTTGGACCCACGGCTCTGTACAAGACTGATTATTACGCATTCTACGATGATGACAACAGTTTTGATCCTGTCGAAGGGTATTTTATCCTGGGACTCAAGGCGCGTTATGTCAGGAACATCAGAAACGGAGGAGAACTTGCGCTTATGGTTACGGCCCACAACCTGCTGGATACCTATTACGCGACGCTTGCCTACGCCCCTACCACATGGAGCGGAACGGAAACCACTTACTTTATTGACAGCAACATGGGGCGGTCGGTAAACGTATCGCTGCAATACCGGTTCTAAAAGGAGATTTTTTTGCCCGCGCAAACCGGCAAACTTACTACAAAAGATTTTATTCGCAGTGGGGTCTAATACCCCGCCCTTTAGGGCGGTTAGAGTTAGTAACACTTACAAAAAATGGTAGTAGACCACTGCCTTTTACCCGCGTGTCAGGTGCGCCACTGGCGCACCTGACAGCGGCAAGCCGCTTTGCGGTTTGTGATCACTTTCGCGGGAAACCACTACCCAGGCAAGCTGTTTGAGTACCTCACCGGAGAGCTTGACTACAATGTCAAGGAAGCATGGTCTGGCATTTACCACATAAGCGGTGGTACAATGG
>JAIRMP010000069.1 GCA_031258615.1 Spirochaetaceae bacterium
CCAAAAAACGCCCTCAACTGCTTAAAAAATCCCTCCAAATCCCCCGCCTCAAACGTGTCGGACAGATTCCCCACATAGTAATTCGTTTTATCCGCGTCGGCCTTTATATAACGCGGCAGCAAATTACCCAGGAAGCCGTACTTCACCTCCTCGTTCGGGAATCCAAGGTTGTACCGCCTCTTCTTTGCGTTAAACCCAGTGATTGTCAGATAACCGCTCTGGTACAGCAGCGGTACCGGATTCGTATCACCGCTCTGGTAATCGTTTATTTTCATCTCGCTTACCGTTATATCCCCGTTGAACTGCCGCACGTCAAACCCTGTACGCTCCAGTTCCGTAAACAGAAACGTCGGCGTCCCGGTCGCAAACCAGTAGTACTGTATATCCTGTTTGGCAAACGTATTTAAAAGGCTGAACGGATTGTACACCTTCTCATTTCTTTTCGTAAACCGATACCCGTTAAAGTTTTTTCGCATAGCAGTCAATGTTTCTTCAAAACTTTTGCCGTTTGCCTTTGCCAAAGCCTCCAGTTCAGGCTTAAAGTTTTCCAGCAGTTCGGCTTCCGTTATGCCGCAGATACAGGAAAAAGCGGTATCCATGCCTATCTCGTTAAGCTGGTTCAGGTCGCTGAATATGCTTACCTTGGAAAAACGTGTAACGCCGGTAAGCATCACAAAACGTAGCGCCGCGTCCGCGCTTTTTAATACGCCGTAAAACGGTTTTAACACGGCGCGGAGGCCGGCGTTAAGTTTTTCATCCGCCATGCTTTCCAGCAGCGGTTTGTCGTACTCGTCTATTAGAATTACTACCTGTCTCCCGGTTTTTTGATATAGACTGTTTATCAGATTCTTAAACCGGATTTCTACCGGCGCATCATCTTTTGATGTCAGCTCATACATTTTTTCCAGTTCGTTAAGACAATCCGCGATAAAATAGTTTAATGACGCAACGGAATCGTACCTTGACGGGTTAAAATCAAGGTGTATCACCGGATACTCCAGCCATTCCGTTTCCAGTCCAGCTATCGCAAGCCCGTCAAACAGTTCCTTCTTACCCTGAAAGTACGCTTTCAGCGTCGTCAGCAACAGACTCTTCCCGAAACGTCTCGGACGGCTTAAAAAGTAGGGGGAGGGCTCGCTTGCGAGCTGCCACACGTATTCTGTTTTGTCAACATAGACACAGCCAAAATCCCTCAGTTTTTCAAAATCCTGTATCCCTATCGGCATCCTGCGCGATGCGGTTTTTGGTTCCATTGTTTCAGTATAGACAAAAAAAGCCCTTTGTAATACGGCAACCCGCCGCTGTAAATCGTAAGTCAGGCGCCTTTTTCAGCGTGAACGCATGGTTTCTAGGCGGATGGCCACCGAATTACGCATATAAAATAGTTGCTGGTGGATAATTGCGGTGTTACCATGAAATTCATATTACAATTGCTGAAAAACTAAACTGGTTCAGGAGGAAAAGTCAATGGCAATAAAAGAAGTACAAACAACCTGCTGTTACTGCGGCGCGGGATGTCAACTTTTGTTCACGGTCGATAAGGACGCGAACAAGGTGCTCGATGTCCACCCGGTACAGGGCAGGACGAATGACGGGATGGCTTGTTTGAAGGGCTGGTATGGATGGGATTACCTAAACGATCCGCAAATCCTTACAAAGCGTCTGCGTGAGCCTATGATTCGCAAGGGCGGCAAAAAATCGCCGCTCGAAGTTGTCGGCTGGGACGAAGCGATCAAATTTGTGGCGGACAACTTCAAAAAGATAAAGGAAAAGTGGGGGCCTGCATCGTTTCTCGCGGCCGCTTCCGCCCGCGGGCCCGGCAACGAGGCCGGTTACATCACCCAGAAGTTTGCCCGCGCCGTGATGGGGACGAACAACATCGACCACTGCGCCCGCATCTGCCATGCGGCGTCCGTCGCCGGCTCAAGGCAGACGATAGGTGAGGGCGCGATGTCCCTCTCGATCCCTGAGATCGAGGACGCCGAGGTTATCTTCAACATAGGGTATAACGCGGCGGCATCGCACCCTATAGTGGCGCGGCGAATCGTGCGGGCCAAGGAGAAGGGCTGTTACATCATCTGCGCCGACCCGCGCATCACGGAAACCGCCCGTATCTCCGACCTGCATCTACAGTTGAAGGGCGGCACGAACGTAGCGCTCGTGAACTCGCTCGCGCACGTGATCATCAGCGAAGGTCTCTTGGACAAGCGTTTTGTAGAGGAGCATACGAAGGGCTTTGACGAGTTCTGGGAGATAGTCAAAGACTACACGCCGGAGTACGCGGCGGGCATCACCGGGCTTTCCGCGGATGATATACGCTTTACCGCGCGGAAGTACGCAAGTTCCAAACATTCCGTGATTCTGTGGGGCATGGGCATAACCCAGTTCTCGCAGGGTGTTGAGGCGGTAAAGTGTCTCTGTAGCATAGCGATGCTTACCGGCAACTTTGGGCACTACGCCTGCGGCACGGGGCCTGTGCGCGGTCAGAACAACGTGCAGGGCGCCTGCGACATGGGCGACCTTCCCGATGTGTACCCCGGCTATCAGAGTGTTACCGACCCGGAAATCAGGGCAAAATTCGAAAAGGCCTGGGGTGTCAAACTCGATGACAAAGTGGGTATCCAACTGACCCGTGTGCCGGAATTCGTCCAGCATCAGAAGGATCCCGCCAAACGTCTCCATGCGTACTACATCACCGGTGAAGACCCTTGCCAGAGCGACCCCGACCTCGAAGAGATACGCGAATCGCTTGACATGATAGACTTTGTCGTGGTTCAGGACATTTTCTGGAACAAGACCTGCGAACACGCGGACGCGATACTGCCGGCCACAGCCTGGGGCGAGCATGAAGGCGTTTACACGAGTTCTGACCGCGGTTTCCAGCGCATACGCAAGGTGCTGGAACCGGTTGGCAACCTCAAGACGGACTGGGAAATTACTTGTCTTATCGCTACCGCGATGGGTTACAAGATGCGCTACAACAACACGGAAGAAATCTGGAACGAGATGATAGACCTCTGCCCTAAATTCACCGGCGCGACCTATGAAAAGTTAGAGCGGCTGGGCAGCATACAGTGGCCATGCTGGGACAAGGGGCCGGAAGACAAGGGCACGATGTTTCTCCATTCGGGAGGCAAGTTCGCTACGCCGGACGGCAAAGGCATCCTAAAAACGTCGCCGTACCATCCGCCAACCGAGGTCGAAAACAACGAATACCCGTTGACGCTCTGCACGGTACGCGAGGTGGGGCACTATTCCGTGCGCACTATGACGGGTAACTGTCGGCTACTCCGCAACCTTGAGGACGAGCCGGGCTGGGTGGAGATGTCCCCCGATCAGGCGGGAGGACTAGGGGTGAAGGAAGGCGACATCGTAAAGGTGATCTCCAAGCGCGGCTCTGTTTATGCCCGCGCCAAGCCGACCGAGCGCGTCAAGACAGGCGCGGTGTACATGACTTACCAGTGGTGGATAGGCGCCTGCAACGAATTGACAATCTCGTCGCTCGATCCTACGAGCCGGACGCCGGAGTACAAGTACTGCGCCGCCCGTGTCGAAAAGATTTCCGACCAAAAGTGGGCGGAGGAAGAGGTTAAACGGCTGTACGCGGACATACGGAAGCGTATGCACATTGAGGGGGTATCGGCATGAATCAGTTTGTAAAAGCAACGCCTCTGCGCTGTATAGGGTGCAGAACCTGTATGATCGCCTGTGTGGTGGCCCACGAAGGCAAGCGTATTTTTGAGATTGACCCGGACAGCTATACGTTCAACCCGCGTCTTTTCATGGTAAAAACGGCCAAGTTGAGCGCGCCGGTACAGTGCCGGCACTGCGAGAACGCCGCCTGCAAACAGGCCTGTACATCCGGCGCGATCAGCATCAAGGACAACATAGTTTACATAGACGCTAAAAAATGTATAGGCTGTAAGAACTGCGTTATCGCGTGTCCATTCGGCGCTGTGGAGATTGTCGAAACGGCTGAGGTGGCCAACGACGGCGCCGCGAAGAAGGTCGCCAACAAATGCGACCTTTGCGTTGGCGTGGCGGATTCGCCATCCTGTGTCAGGGTGTGTCCAACCGAGGCGCTTAAGCTGGTAACGGAAGACTTGTTCGAGGACAGTCTTG
This sequence comes from Spirochaetaceae bacterium, assembly GCA_031258615.1. Classification (GTDB taxonomy): domain Bacteria; phylum Spirochaetota; class Spirochaetia; order Treponematales; family Breznakiellaceae; genus JAIRMY01. The sequence goes on from JAIRMP010000069.1 coordinate 4,123, forward strand.
CACAGAAGCGCCGTAATGCGTTAGAAGGTAATTTGTAGTTTTTATACAGCCTCCCTTTTAGCTGCCATCGTCCGCCACTCCGGGCGGACGATGGCTTTTTTCGCCGTGGGGTCTGCCGCTGAGCGGACGGCGGCTTTTTTATAAGCGTATATGTCAAAAAGCGGTGACTCTATGGGACGGGGCAGTCAAACAAGGCGAAGGGTTTTGGTCACGGGGTATCCGCCTGGAGCCTGGCTGTGATTGCCTGCACGAAAGCGGTGAACAGGGGGTGGGCCGCGGTGGGTTTGGACTTGAATTCCGGGTGGAACTGGACGCCAAGCCCCCAGGTGTGGCCGGGCCATTCAACCGACTCGACAAGCGCGTTATCCGGCGTAAACGCGCCGAGAACGAGACCGGAGTCAAGTATGTCCTTGCGGTACTTGTTGGAAAATTCGTAGCGGTGGCGGTGGCGCTCGTGTATGACGGGATTGCCATAGGCATTGTGTATCAGGGTCCCTTCGCAGGCGCGGGTCTCGCTGTTGCCAAGCCGCATCGTGCCGCCCATCATCTGCACGTCAACCTGATCTTCCAGCAGGCTTATCACCGGATGGGCAGTGCCGTGCGTGAACTCCGTTGAATCGGCGTCCTCCCAGCGCAGTACGTTCCGCGCCCACTCTATCACCATCACCTGCATCCCAAGGCATATTCCAAAATACGGCACTCCGTGTGTCCGCGCCCAGGATGCCGCCCTCACCATACCCCCTATCCCCCTGTCGCCAAAGCCGCCCGGTACAAGGACGCCGTCTACCGGGGACGAGCCGCCACTTCCAAGCACGGCGTCCGGGTCTGACGCCGCTTCCAGCCGGGCCGAATCTACCTTTACAAGCTCTGTTACCACGCCGCATGAAAGGCCGGCGTGGAATATGGCCTCGTACACGGACTTGTACGCGTCGTGCAGCTCCATGTACTTGCCCACGATGCCGATCCGCGCCCGGCCCTGGCGCGCGTTGAACTTGTCCATCATAGCGTACCAGGCGGAAAGATCGGCGTGCCGAATCTCGACGCCCATCTTTTTCAGCACTATCTGGTCCAGCTTCTGCTCGTAAAACATGAGCGGCACCTGGTATATGGTCGTATCAATATCATAGGAAACGATCACCGCCTCGGTTTCCACGTTTGTAAAAAGCGCTATCTTGCGAAGCGTCGCCTCTTCCAGCATCACCGGGGCGCGGCATATAAGCACATCTGGCTGTATCCCCAACTCCTGCATAGCCTTCACGGAGTGCTGCGTCGGCTTTGTCTTGAGTTCCGCGCCGGCCACCTCCGGTATCAGCGTGAGGTGTACGGAAATGGCGTTGTTCCTGCCCATCTCGTGTATCATCTGGCGGGCTGCCTCCAGGAACGGTATCGACTCGATGTCGCCCACCGTGCCGCCAATCTCGACAATCACTACGTCGTTGTCCGGGCTTTCTTTGGCAATGGCGAGTATGCGCCCCTTTATCTCGTCCGTTATGTGGGGAATCACCTGAATCGTCCGCCCAAGGTAGCGGCCTTCCCGCTCTTTGCGTATTACCGCGTCGTAAATCTGCCCTGTCGTTATCGAATTCGCGCGGGAAAGCGGCCCGGATGTGAACCGCGCATAGTTTCCAAGGTCAAGGTCAGTCTCGGCCCCGTCGTCCGTGACATAGACTTCGCCGTGCTGGTACGGGCTCATTGTCCCGGCGTCCACGTTGATGTACGGATCGCACTTTACCATGCGGACGTTAAGCCCGCGCCCCTCAAGCAGCGCCCCCAGCGAGGAGGCGGCAACTCCTTTTCCCAGGCTGGAACACACACCGCCCGAAACAAATATGAACTTGTTCATTGAATTCCACTCTACATCATTCTTCACCCCCCGTTAAGGCAGGCCAGCCTGCACCGAACGTACGCCAATGGCTGAGTCATTGTCCTTGATATTCGCTGAGCGTGAAAGTAAGCGGGTTACGCCAATGGCTGAGTCATTGTCCCTGTCATTTACTGAGCGTGAAAGAGGGCGGGTTACACGCTTCGTCAAGCCATGTAACAACGCAAGCGCGTAGCGCGCCGCAAACTCCGGAGCTCAACGCACAGCGTTGAGCCGTCGTCCTTGTCATCCGCTGAGCGTGAAAGAGAACGGGTTACACGCTTAGGCCTGGAGTTTGCGGTAAGCCAGCCGTCAGGCTGGCGCTGCAAACTCCGGAGCTCAACGCGCAGCGTTGAGCCGTTGTCCTTGTCATCCGCTGAGCGTGAAAGAAAAAGGTTACGCGCTTCGGCCTGGAGTTTGCGGTAAGCCAGCCGCTAGGCGGGCGGCGCAAACTCCTATGCAAGCGCGAAGCGCTTGCACGCTGAGCGTGAAAGAGGGCCAGCCTGCGCCGTAGGCAGGCTGGCGGGTTATATAGTGAATTTTGCGAGGAGGATGCGGGAGGCGGCGTCCTGGAGGCGCTCGCGGGGCAGCCTGCCGTCCGCGAGGGCGGCCAGTATCGCGTTGTGTACGCTTACGAGGTTACGCGGCCAGACCATGATCATGTCAGCGCCGGCGGCGAGCGCAGCCACGGACGTTTCCGCCGTGTCATAGCCGCCGGAAACCGCGCCCATTGAGAAATCGTCCGCCAGGATTATCCCGTTAAAACCAAGCTCGCCGCGCAGCTTTTGCCCCATCACCACCTCGGACAGGCTGGCGTTCAGGGCGGCGTCCCAGGCGGGGACCACCACGTGAGAGACCATCACGGCGGCTGGCGGCGGTCCGCCGCCAGCCGCCGCGATCAGCGCGGCAAACGGCGCCACCGCCTGACGAAGGGCCTCCGGGCCGCCGGCCATCAGCGGGGTTTCCAGATGCGGGTCATTCCCTGAGTTTCCGGGGAAATGCTTTAGAACGCAGGCTATGCCGGCGGCCTTCATGCCCCGCATGAAGGCCGCCGCCGCCGCCGTCGTGAAGTCCGGGTCGGGGCCGTACGAGCGTGTGCCTAGAAATGCCCTGTTCCCGTCCGTCAGCGTCTCGGCGAGAGGGGCGAGGTTCATCGTTATGCCTAGCGCGGCAAGTTCAGCCCCAGCCCTTGCCGCGTCCGCCTCCACCGCGAGCAGCGCCGCTTCCCGCCCGTCCCGTTCCGCCAGTTCGAAGTACGAAAGCGGCGCGGGCAGCCGCTTGACGCCGGAAGTAAAGCGGTGCACATCGCCGCCCTCGTGGTCAATCGCTATGAACGGCTCTATCCGCGTATCCGTTCCGGGAAGCATGTAACCCGCCGCGGCGCGAATCCCACCCGTCATACGCCTTATGGAATCGGCGTCCGTGTCGAGGTTTTTTCTGAACAGCATCACGGCGCCCGCCGGCACGCGGCGGAGGCGTTCCGCCTCGTCCTCGTCCGGCGG
>JAIRMP010000159.1 GCA_031258615.1 Spirochaetaceae bacterium
GCATACAAATATATGTACGTGAAACGCTATTTTGCTTTAAATTTCCGCAAAAATTTTGATTTTTGAACAAATATCATTATGGAAATGTTTCTTAAAATTTTTGTGGGTCAAGTTTAGCCTATTGGTAAGGGGTACCGGCTGGGTGTATGCGGAGACGTCGTCACATGAGTTACCGATTCCTATGCCATTCGTAGCGGAAACCCCGTAGTAATACCGGTAGAACGGCTCCAGGCCGGTATCTGTATATTCCGTAGCCGTTGTGGAAATAATGACTTCATAAGAGAAAGAGTCATCGGGCCTTCTATACACGGAATACAACTTTGCGCCCGGCACGGGGGGACCAGCTTACCTTGAGGCTGGTCTGTGACAGCGGCTCTACCGTTAAATCTGCCGGCGTTGCCGGTATCGCGATGATCACGCTGACGGCAGCGGACATACCGCCCTCTGTCCCGCCGCTCAACGAAGCAACCTTATAGAAGTACTGCTGGCCCTTTGTCCGTCCGGTGTGCGTGTACGACGTTCCGTTTACCTCAGCGGCGAGGCCGTAGTCCCCGTCCAACGTGAACGCGTAGTACACTTTGTAGCCTATCGCGCCGGTAACGGCGTTCCATGAAAGCCTGATACCGGAGGCGCTTTCAACGCTTGCGGTCAGGTTGGACGGTATCGGGATGAACGGCGCAGCGGCATGGGCGGAGGCGGACTCCTCACCCTCTCCCGCCGCTCTACGAGTGATACCCCACCGCTTAGCGCTTGCAGCGGGGAGGCTCATTTTTCTGCGTCCTGTTAAGATTAATCGTGCGTCCGAAGTCTGTTCTAGCGAACAGTTCCCTTTCAGGAATTACCAACCTGCTACGACTCTCCGCATCCGCTGGGCTGGGGAGAGCCTTTTCATGTACATAATAAATATCTTGCGCGTGAATCCAAGCCCACTACACAAGCTTGCGGTAATCGCGGTGTGTTGCGGGGGCGCGAAGCCCATCAGAGAGGGCAGCCCCCCCCCCCCCCCTCGCTTCATAAAAGTAAAATTGCTGGTTAATTGTCAACGGTTTTACTACTAACGCTATATATGGATTTATGGGGTAAATTCAATGCCTTTTTCCACATTTAGTGCTAAAAGTAAAACTGCTATGGAAAAGCAAAGGCCTCAAGGTACTGACGGCAAACTGGATATATGGCGACCGGCATACTTTGTTAAAGCACTAGAGAACAAAAAAGTTCTCTAAATCAGAGTTAGACCTGAATAGTCCGAAACGCCAAACTATAACTTCGACGGCTTGTCGCTGCCTATAAACGTGTTATATTTTTCGTGATTAAAAATATGCATCACAAAAACCTGATGATGCCAATACTTGATATGGGTACGTTCCAATAAGTTGTACGCGGGAGATATTTTTTTATGCTCATGCGTATCGTTGAATTCTTTTATCGCAAGGCGTTCACCAGTGTAATCGCTGAGCAAGGCAAGATTGTCACCGCCAATGTCGTCAAAATAGTTCCACATACGCGGAAGCAGATAACTATCCTCCGCCTCAAAAATACGCAGCGCGGCCTTTGTTGATGAGTAGTAATCCATGTCATGAAACACAGCCGCTATAGGAGCGGGCTTGTAATTTCTTATAAAATCATCGTAGTGCGGCAGCTTGGGTTAATTTTTGTACCATCATCATTGGGTTTATTATGCGACACCTGCCGTGCTTGACATTCCTTGTTCAATCTCCTAAAATGACTACAGTCCGGCTTGGGAAGCCGGTTTTGCGGACCGGTTTTGACCACAATGTTTGCGGGGAGGGGGAATCTGAAACATCCAGTCATCCTTTTTGTTGCGGTAATCCTGTTTTACGGCGTCCACTGGGCGGCGGCCCAGGGTGTTGACGTGGCCGATCAAGGCGCCGGCGAGCCGGACGGCCTTGCGAGCCCGGGCGCTGAAGGGGCGGGCGGAACGGGGACAGAGCGCGAGGCGGAACGCGCATACCTCTGGGGCGAAGGCGCCGCCGCGCCGGAGAGCGCAGGCGGCGTTTCGTCCGTCTGGGTTGTTTTCCGCACCGTCATCGTGCTGGCGCTGGCCGCCGCGGCGATTTACGGCATCGTTTACTTCCTTAAACGCGGGAGAACAGGCGAGCTTCCTGACGACACATACCTGAAAGTCCTGGCGCGAACCCCAATAAACATAAAAACGGCGGCGGCGGTGATCGCTGTCGGCGGCAGGGCTTGGCTTGTCGGGCTTTCGGACGCCAATGTTTCGCTGATTTCGGAGATAACCGACACGGAAACGGTTGACGCGATGCTGCTTGCCTATTCCGAACGGGCCGCGGGTTCAAACAACGCCGCCAACTTTACCAGCCTGCTGCGCCGGTTTGCCGGCGGAGGCAGGACGCGGGAAGCAGCGGGTACCGCGGCGGAAGGCCCGGCTGATATTTCGGTGGACACTTCCCAGCCTCTAAACCTTCAAAGAAACCGCGAGCGGTTAAAAAATCTATAGTTAGGGAGGAGCGATGGGATGAGGGGCGTTTCGCTTATAATTTTTTTAAGTTTGCTGGTTCCCGCCGGGCTTGCCGCGCAGGTTTTACCCGCGCCCGCCGTGCCGTTTCCGGGACTTTCCACGGAAGGCACGATGGAGATACCCGCCCCGGCGGAAGGCCCGGCGGTACCGTTCATAGACCTTTCCATACGAAGCCCGGAGTCGGGGCGCGAGGTCGCCTTCTCGGTTCAGTTGCTGCTCCTGCTGACAGTGATCACGCTCGCGCCGAGCTTCATCATCCTTGCGACAAGCTTTCTGCGGATATCAATCGTGCTGGACTTCGTAAAGAGGGCGCTTTCCCTCCAGCAGGCGCCGCCGAATCAGGTAATCTTGGGAATATCGCTCTTTTTAACGGTCTTTATCATGTGGCCCGTCTTCGATTCGATATACCAGAACTCGTTGCGCCCGCTCTCCGAAGGGAATCTGACCGTGCAGGAGGCGTACCGCGAGGCGGAAACCCCGTTGAGGCTGTTCATGTACAACCAGATGAGGACAAAACCGGACAATATCCGCCTCTTCATGGCGATGCGCGGCCTCCCGCGCCCGGAAACCCTCGCCGATGTGCCGACTTACGTGCTGGTTCCCGCCTTCATCCTCAACGAACTGACGGTGGCGTTCAAAATCGGCATAATGATATTCATCCCGTTCATCGTGATAGACATGGTAGTGGCGAGCGCGCTGATGTCCATGGGCATGATAATGCTGCCGCCCGTAATGATCTCCATGCCGTTCAAGCTGATACTATTCATCCTGGTTGACGGCTGGGGGCTCCTGACCGGCCAGCTCGTGAGGTCCTTCGTATGAAGCGGAATGTTGATACTATGTTGGGCGCATCCCCGCGCTTCGCTATGAGGTTTGTATGACAATAGGCGATGTCGTTACGCTGCTGCGCGGCGGAATATTTCAGGTGCTGATACTTGCCGCCCCGCTGCTGATCACCGCGCTCGTGGTCGGTCTGGTGATAGCGATACTCCAGGCGGCCACACAGATTCAGGAGCAGACGCTCACCTTTGTACCGAAAATCCTGGCTATACTGCTAGTCCTCGCGCTGCTGGGCGGCTGGATGTTCACGATGCTGGCCAACTACACGGAAGAACTTTTCAGGATGATCCCTTCCATGGCGGCGTAAAGAAAATGGCCGAACGCTGGTACAAAAAGGGGAAGGCCCTGCGGGACGAGATAAGCTGCGCAACGGCGGAAACCGGCCGGGCGCTGCTCTGGTTTTTGGGACAGATGAGCTTTGTCGTCAAAATGAACGGCGTAATCGTCTACCTCGATCCGTTTTTGAACGACTTTACAGACGAGACCGGCGCGGGACGCGCCTACGGGCCGCCATTTCTGCCGGACAGCGGGCTCTCCGCCGATTACTTCATTTGCAGCCACAACCATGCGGACCACCTTAACCTACAGACCCTGCTCCCGCAGGCGCAAACGAATCCCAAAACTCACTTCATCGTGCCGCGTCCGTTTACCGGCCTGCTTACAGACGCCGGCATAGACGGAAGCCGCGTTACCGGGGCACAGGCCGGCGTCGCGCTTGAACTGGACGGCGGTTTGACGCTGACCCCTGTAGCGGCGGCTCACACGGCCTACGAGACGGACAAGAACGGCGATGATCTGTACCTTGGATACGTGTTAAACGGCGGCGGCTGCCGAATCTACCATGCCGGTGACACGGTTGTAACGCCGCGCCTTGTCGAAACGTTGAAAGGGTTGGGGCCGCTAAACATCGCGGTACTGCCGGTAAACGGCGGCGACTGGGAACGCGCCGGCAGGGGGATAGCCGCCAACATGACGGCGGAGGACGCCGCCAAGCTGGCGCGCGCCATAGACGCCGATCTAACCGTCCCGGCCCATTACGACCTGTTAGGCGGCAATGCGGTCAATCCGTCCTTTTTCGCCGAGGCGATGTACCGCCTCTGCCCCTCAAAAAAGTACCACATATTCGCGCCCGGCGAATGTTTCCGTTACCACGTTTAATGGCGGACGAAAGACGTTATTTTGGAAGGTCCTCTGCCCACGCTGATACAGTCCGCAAGTTACTTTCCCGGCTTTGAACCTACCAGCGCAAAACTCAGGCTGCACTGGTAGCGTTCGCCGCTTTCCGGGTTCACCGCTTTTTCGGACGCATAGTAACCGACCGATCCCGTAGAAAAATTTTTTGCCGGGGCAATCACGGTTGTCCACGTCTTGCCCTCGCTGTCTTTAACTGTAAGCTCAAGAAACCTCGGCGCCTTTGCGTCAAGTTTTGCTGGTTCCGGCATATAAAACTCCTTAAGGCAAGGTAAACCGTACCGCGCGGAAAGGCTCACCTGCCGCAAAGCCACGGTTACCGGCCTGTTCTACCGCTTTAGAATAGATGTTATGCGTTCAAGGACCTTTGCGCGGTCCAGCGGCTTAACTATGTAACTCTTGGCGCCAAGCAACAGACATTTTTTTACTACATCTTCCTTGCCAAGCGCGCTAACCATGATAACTTTAGCATTTTTGTCGAATTCTATAATCTTCTCAAGCGCCGAAACGCCATCCATGACCGGCATGGTTATATCCAAAGTAACTAAATCGATATTCGGGTGCAGGGCCTTATATTTTTCTACGCCCTGCGCGCCATCTCCAGCAGTATCGGCAACCTCAAAACCTTCGGAACTAAGTATCTGCCCCAGTTGTTTGGCAATAAACATTGAATCATCAACTATTAGTACCCGGTAACTGCCGGAACCATCAGGCTTTAAACCCTCCGGCGGCTTTGTATCAACCGGTAAACCACTCTTTGCTACCATTCGTAACGCTCCTTGTCATTTAGTCAAATGTAAAACCTAAAAAGAAATTTATTTAATTCTACCGGAAAAACACGACAAAGTCAATATGTCCTGCTACGCGGCCTCCGGCGGCAGGCAGGCGTGTTGACAAACCCGTTTTAGGGGCGGAATATTAAACTTGTACGGAGGATGGTAACCAAATATGGTTTATGAGATGATACGTGAAATTTTTAACCTGTGTTCCGGAAACCAGATGCGGGATGTGTTTGTAAGCGAAATCGAAACGGATAATCTTGATGTTTATGTAAAGCAATACCTTGTCGGGACGGAAGTAAGCTGCGAAAAATCAGTCAATGAATCGGGCGGCGTCGTGTACGATATAGTTACTGACGATTTAAAGCAGAGGCTTACATTCAGTTGAAAACAGTCTGTTAATTTTATTCCAAGGAAGGCTTATTCCAAGGAAGGCTTATGGCGAAGATAGAAGTGATTATGGGCGATATTACCACGCAGAAGGTTGACGCGATTGTGAACGCGGCAAACTCCGCCATGCTGGGCGGCGGCGGCGTGGACGGGGCGATTCACCGCGCCGCCGGTATAGGCTTGTACGAGGAGTGCCTGAAAGTTCCTGAAGGTCCCGGAGGGCGCTGTCCCAGGGGGCAGTGCGTAGTAACGGGGGCGGGACGGCTGCCCTGCAAAAAGGTGATCCACACGGTGGGACCTGTGTACAGCGGCAGCGCGAACGACGCGAAAGTTCTGGGCGATTGTTACCGCAACTGCCTGGCGGCGGCGGAGCGGGAGGGTCTGGAAAGTATAGCCTTTCCCAACATCAGCACGGGCGTCTACGGCTATCCGTTACGCGAGGCAGCCGAAGTTGCGGTAAGCGCCGTCCGCGAAACCTTACCAAAAACGCCTTCGGTAAAACTTGTACGGTTTGTATGTTTTAACCGTGAAAACCATCAAATTTATGAAGAGCTGCTGAAACGTTAATACTGCGGTACTTACTGTGGTATAGATTCCGAAGCGGTTTGGGCCTGAACCCTTGAAGGATAGATACGAAGTTCGGTTTCTTTAAGCCAGCCCTTGTAGCTGCCTGACGCGAGAACCCATATTTCCGCCCTGTCACTCCGCACTACAGGACGGCGCTCCAGTATCTCGACAATCGCGCCTCTGCGCAGGAAGCCTATGGACTTGCCGTCCTCCCCCTGCTTGTCGAGGATATGGGTATAGTTCGCGTTTACCACGCCGTAACCTATAACGTAACGCGACAGGGGCCGCGTAAGCGGCAGAACGATCTCATCTTCCAACGAATTACGCTTGCAGGCCGACGCGGACAAGGCAAGGAGGCAGGCCGCCAACAGGAGCGGGTATATGCCGCCTTTGCGCGGCTTTCCTCTGTTAAAGCGCGGTGTATAGCGGGCAGGGACGAGGTAGAAAAACATCAGCCTACCGCCTGGAGATGCCGCCTGATGCCGTCAAGCAGTTTCAAATCCGACGGGGTAAAGTTCATCGCTTCAATCTCGCCGCAAGACGCCCAGCGCCAGTCCGTGTGCTCACATAGCTTAAAATCGTACGACAGAAAGTCTATTCTGAAAGCTTTAAGCTGCCGTATCTGCCCCTTATTCTCAAATTCGGCCTCGGCAAGCCGCTCCCCCACACTCACCTCCACGCCGAATTCTTCCATAAGCTCGCGGGCAAGCGCCTCCCCGCAGCTTTCGCCGTCTTCAACCTTCCCGCCGGGAAATTCCCACTTTTCGCTCATTGAGCCGCCCTCCGCACGGCGGGCAACAAAGAGTTTCCCGTCTTCGATCGCTATCCCCGCGACAGAAATGTTCATACATGGATAGTAACACACCTCCTCCCTCATGTTAAACAGGGCGCAGGCCAGCCTGCACCAAACATACGCCAATAGCTTAGGCTTGGAGTTTGCGGAGACAACCGCAGCGCGGTTGTCCAAGCGCATAGCGCGCCGCAAACTCCGGAGCTCAACGCGCAGCGTTGAGCCGTCGTCCTTGATATTCGCTAAGCGTGAAAGTTATGCGAAAGACCGGCAGAATTTTGTGAAAATATATAAAAAAGGTCATTGACAAATGAATTTAGTTATGATACTATACTGAATATGGATATTAATACAATATTAGACAGGCTGGTTTATTCTCTAAAACCTTCAGATCCGTATAAAATTGTTCTATTTGGCTCTTACGCTAATGGAAACCCCAATGAAAATAGTGATATAGATATTATGGTAATACTGGACAATAATCATATTTCAAAAACTTATGAAGAACGGCTAAATAAAAAAATATTTGTAAGAAAATTAGTTCTTGAAATCAACCGAAAAATACCGCTTGATATATTAGTTTACTCAAAGCAAGAATTAAATAAAATAAAAGAACGCGGAAATTATTTTATTGATGAAATTGAAAGGACGGGGAAAATTATTTATGAAAAAACAGGTTGAAGATTGGATAGTATTGGCGGATAATGATTTATATGCTGCAGAAATAATAATGAAGGACGAGTATCCTTTAACAAATATTGTTGCTTTTCATTGTCAACAGACAATCGAGAAATATCTAAAGGCATATTTAATAGAAAAAGATACTACATTAACGTGAGTTCGATGAAAGGTTAAGCGAGGAGAGGCAAGACCCTTTCATCGTGAAAACGGATGGACGGCTTGCGAGGGAGAAAACTATAGGCCGATAACGCCGCCAGCAGATTGACCAGAAAATTAACCGGACTGCGGTGCCGGCTGTGTTCCACCTGGCAGATGTTCTTCAGAAAATCGTTCACTGACTCTATTACCGCTCGTTTCCTTAACAACAGTTTGTCACTCATGTCCATCAACTTGTTCTTCATGTTCTTCCTCAACCGGGTTATCAACTGGATACCCCGTTTATATAAGCTCTCAAACAGTTCCCGGCAGATATACCCCCGGTCTCCGAAAAGTTTCCCCTTCAATTCACGGCACAAACAGTCTATGACATCCATGTTTCGGTCGTCCACATTGCCGGAGGTAAGACAAAAAGAGCATATCTCCCCGCAGTCGTTGATAACCAGATGTAATTTGAATCCGTAAAACCACCCGGTAGAGCTTTTTCCCCGTGCCGCATAGGATTTGAACACTTTGTGGCTGTATATACGCCGGTTATGGCATACTTTCAAAGGGGTAGAATCGATAAAACTGACCCCCCCAGACTTCCCCCGCCTGAAGCCCCGGGTATAGATCAGCAGGGGAAGCAACGCATAACCGGTCAGTTCCACGAACCGGTTGTAACTGACCGGGGTGGGAAAACAGGAGAGTAGGTGGAGGCAGACATAGCGCTGATAATACCATTTGAAACAGCGGTAGCCGCTGAGGTGGAACAGGAGGATGATGGTCATCACCTCGCTTAAGGATAGGCGGCTTGCCGGAAACCAGGAGTTTTTTGGGGCTCCTGGCAGGCAATGGGTCTTACAATAGTCTTCAAGAGCCTTGCAAAAGTCATCGACATCACAATAGATCTTGGTTATAGTATCCTCGTTCATAAACCCCCTCCCGTTTCTCCTATGATGAGATGTGTGTTTTGTCTATTATATCAGATTCGGAGAGGGGTTTCTTTATCCCATCGAACTCACGTTACATTAGCAAAGACGCATGATCTTATAAGATTGAACGATATGATAAAAGAAATAAACGATTTGGGAATAGATGAAAATAAGTTGATACCTATAAACGAAGTATATAAAGAGTCAAGGTATCCTGGAGAATTGGGTTTATTGCCTGATGGTATGCCTACAGATGAACAAGCAAAAGAATTTATAGAATATGCCAAAGAAGTCAAAACAATAATACTAAAAGAATTGAAAAAAGATAATAAATAACTGAAATGCCGAGCCTTCGCATAACAGGACTTTTTACACTCCGCTGCCCTTATTGGGCGGTCCCGGCCTTCAGTCGCCTAGGTCGGTCGGCCTGCGGCTTTGCTCCCACTTTTATATTGCTGCGTTTAGCTTCCTTGCCTCACCTACATTGGGGCGGGCGGTCTTTGCTGCGCAAAGCCCTTATATGCCCGCATTTTTCGGCAGTTTCCGTTATAGTCATGGCGCTATTATCGGACCGGGAGTCAACTCCAGGTAAAGTGTTTTTTTGCCTTTTTTCGTAAAATTTCTTAAAATCGAAGTCTTGAAAGAGCGGCCTTGTTCCCCGCCCCCTGCCAATACGCCGCGCAGATTCTTTCCCCGCTGAAGCCCTGACAAAAACCGGACATTTACGCGCAAAGCGCGGCAAAGTCCCGGCCTGCGCCCCGGACCGGGCGCAGGCTCTGTTTAACCGGGACAAGGTACTAGGTAGGAGTTCCCCGTTCCCCATATAATA
>JAIRMP010000176.1 GCA_031258615.1 Spirochaetaceae bacterium
GCGGTTCGTTCCGTAAGGAAATTTATAATAGTGAGGGTCTACTACCAATTTTTTGTTGATGTTACCAGTTCGGACCGCCGCAGAGCGGCGGGGTATTAGACCCTACAGGCGGAATAAACACCATCTGAGCATATGGGAAGAACTGGTCAAAGTCTTCCACGGTCAATATTCTTTCCCTTTTGACCTCTCGGCGGCTGAATAGATACCTTTGATAAAATATCACAAAGTATAATTGGTATTTTTAAAACCTGAAAATCCCTGCAAATTACACGGGTATTTACCTCGTTACCAGGAATCTTTACAGCCCGCCCCGACCGAGAGCGTCCTTTGCCGCCTGCGCTATCGTTTCGCCGTATGAGGGGTGGGGGAACACGGTTTCCGCGATACAGTTTGCCGCAGCGCCGGCTTCTATGGCCTCCAGCGCCCAGGAAACGAGTTCCGTGGCGCGGTTGCAGAAGAACTGCGCCCCTATGATGGCGCGCTTTTCAGCGTGAAACACGAGTTTGATGAAGCCCCGCTCCATGTTTTCCAGCGCCGCCTTTCCGTTGGCCCCGAAAACACCTTTGCCGGCGATGGCGGGGATACCCTCTCTTTCGGCCTCCGCCAGGCTCAAACCCGCGGAGGAAATCTCAGGCGTCGTGTACACGCAGGCCGGGACTACGAAGCGCGGTTTTGGCGGAGGGGCGGCGATCTTGTTGATAGCCGCGGCGATGCAGAGGGCGGCATAGTTACCCTGGGCTTCCGCCGCGTGCGCAAGCTGGAGTCCGGAGCAGAAAGCCCCGCCGCTTATGTCCCCTGCCGCATAAACGCCGGGGATGGAGCTCATCATGGTTTCGTCGAGCGCGATAAAGCCCTTTTCCGTGAGCGCGGGGAGGATACCCGGCGCGAACAGGGCGGCGGCATAGGGTTTTCTCCCCGCCGCCATCAGTACCGCGTCCGCCTCGACCGCCGGAACGCCGCTTCCGCCGTCCTCCTGGCCGGAAAACACCACCCGCAGAGCGCCGCGCTCCCCCTCTATCGCCCCTATCTGCGAGCCGGTCAACACCTTTACGCCGCGCTTCTTGAACAGGAAGGCAAGATTCTGGCCGATTTCTCTGTCCATAGCGGCAAGCAGGGAGGGGAGGGTTTCGATGATGGTAACCTCGCTGCCAAAGGCGCTGTAAGCGGCGGCGAATTCCACGCCTATAACCCCGCCCCCTATGATGGCGAGGCGCGGCGGCACGCCGGGGGAGTCCCCGCCGCCAAGTATGTCATCGCTCGTGTAAACGCCGTCCAGCCCGTTTCCCGGTATGGGAAGCCGCGCCGGGACCGTGCCGGCGGCGATCAGTATAGCCTGAGCCGTTATGACCGTGCCTCCGGCTATAGAAACGCGGTCCGGCGCCTCTATGCGGGCCTCGCCCTCCTCAAGGCGTACCCCCGCCTTGAGGAGGGCGGCGCTCTGGTTTTTCCTCAAGCTTCCTACCACCGTGTCCTTCCAGGCGGCAAGACGGGAAAAGTCGAAGCGCGGTTCTCCGGCGGCAACGCCGTACAGTTCGCCCTCGCGTATATCCCGCAACAGTTCCGCGGCCCGCAGAAAGACCTTTGTGGGGATGCAGCCCCGGTTAAGGCAGGTTCCGCCTATGTCCGCCTTTTCAACAAGGCAGACGCTTAAGCCCAAAGAGCGGGCTTTGAAGGCTGCCGCCGCCCCTGCCGGGCCTGAGCCTATAATCGCAAGATCAAACTGTTCCATTAGCTGTCCTCAAATACCATCGCGGCAATATCGCGGGCGTACGTCCACAATTCGCTTCCCGGGGGATAGTCTGCGGAAAGTTTTTCCGTCAGGGCTTCCCTGTTAAAGTCCGCGCCGTTGAGCCGTTCCGCCGCGCTGATGATAAAATCGCCGTCCATCGCGTCCGAAAAGATATGCGCGGCGGCGATCCGGTTTTCCTTCACGTCAAAGCGCATCTCCACACCTCCCCAGGGGAAACGGCGGGCAGCCTTGAACCGGAAATCAGGATTTTTGCCGTACTTCCATTCCGGCGAGGAAAAACGCGCCACAAGCTTGGGAAACCGCTCACCTCCGCCCTCAAACAGCGCTTCGGGCGGCGCTTCCGGTTTTTCCGCGTTGATACGGTACACTTCGTCAAAAGCGGCGCAGAGGCTTTGGATAAGGGCGGGGATCGTGAGGCCGGCCATACAGTCCGCGAGGT
Organism: Spirochaetaceae bacterium; assembly: GCA_031258615.1. Taxonomy (GTDB): domain Bacteria; phylum Spirochaetota; class Spirochaetia; order Treponematales; family Breznakiellaceae; genus JAIRMY01. The sequence goes on from JAIRMP010000176.1 coordinate 2,190, forward strand.
TTACGATGCGGCTCCGCACGGAGGCCACCCCCTTGCTCCGTATCTTGTCGGCGGACGCGGAGAGGTAGCGGCCCGCCGCCGCCATATCCGTATGCACTAGCAGGGTGCCGTGATGGTAGGCGTTAGCCCCCGCGCGGTAGAACGCGTTGCCGGAGAATTTGCGTCCGCCAGTCTCAATATCGTTGCGCCCCGTCCGCACCGCGTCTATCCCAAGGTTTCTGACGGCAAGCAGGATCACCTCGCTCTGCCGCTCCACATCGTAGTCCTCCTTAGGCACAAGAAAGGTGAAGTTCAGGTTGCCCGAATCGTGGAACACCGCCCCGCCGCCTGAAAGACGGCGGGCAAGAAAGCCCCCGTCCCGCTCCAGTTCCTCCACCCTGCATTCCGCCCACGCATTCTGGTTACGCCCTATAACCACGGTACGCTCGTTCTGCCACAGGTAGAGGATGCAGGTTCCGGCGGGAACATTTTCCAGCAAGAAGGCTTCACGGGCTATGTTCCCGTAGGGGTTTGTCTCGGGACTACGTACAACAATACCCTTAAGTATCATGACGGAACGTAACGCAGCACAGGTTTTCGCGCCGCCTGCACCTCGTCCGGCCTTAGGATAACGGTGTTGACAGGCGCGGCATGGAGGCTTTCGCTGTCTTCCAGTATTTGATCGTAAATCGACAGGAATGCCGCCGCCGCCTCGTCCAGCGTTTCCTTCGATTCGGTCTCGGTAGGCTCTATCATCAGTGCCTCGTGGACGATCAGCGGGAAGTAGATCGTAGGCGGATGCATCCCCCTATCCTGCAATGCCTTTGCGACATCCAGCGCGGAGACCCCGTGGGAGGCTTTCAGCTTTTCCAGCGAGATCACGAACTCGTGCATACAGGGTCCAGGATAGGCGGGCGGAAACTTGTCCCGCAGCTTTTCCATCAGATAGTTCGCGTTGAGGACGGCGTTCCGGGCTACTTCCGGGATGTTTTCCTTTCCCAGGGTCAGAAGGTAGGCCAGCGCCCGCACAACGACGAGGAAATTTCCGTCGAATGCCCGCACCCGCCCTATGCTCTGCGCCCCGTCCGAGGCCGGGAAAGTTCCGGAAACGGGCAGGAAGGGTACGAGAAAATCCTTGCAGCCCACCACGCCGGAACCGGGCCCGCCCCCGCCGTGCGGAGTCGAAAACGATTTGTGGAGGTTAAAGTGAACCACGTCAAAACCCATGTCCCCGGGACGGACTATACCCATGATCGCGTTAAGGTTTGCCCCGTCGTAGTAGTTAAGCCCGCCGGCCTTGTGGACGATTCTCGTGATCTCAAGGATGTTTGGATCGAAGAGGCCCACCGTATTCGGGTTAGTGAGCATGAGTCCCGCAGTATCGGGCCCGGTAACGGCCTTTAGCGCGTCAAGGTCGACACAGCCGTCCGGCCCGGAAGCGATGTTCACAACGGAAAAGCCCGCCATCACCGCGCTGGCCGGATTCGTGCCGTGGGCGCTGTCCGGGACTATGATCTTCGTGCGCGCGGCGTCCTTCCGGCTTTCGTGGTACGCCTTGAACAGCAGGAGGCCGGCAAACTCACCGTGAGCGCCCGCCGCCGGTTCAAAGTTCATCGCGTCCATACCGGCAATTTCGCGGAGGTATTGGGAGGCAAGCTCCAGAACCTTACGGCAGCCCCGCGTTGTGTGGTCAGGCTGCAACGGGTGGACGCCGGTAAAGCCGGGCAGACCGGCAAGCTCCTCGTTCAACTTGGGGTTGTACTTCATAGTGCAGGAACCTAGCGGGTAAAAGCCGTCGTTCACGCCAAAGACCCGCTTAGCCAACGCGCTGTAGTGGCGGGAAATCTGATTTTCATCCAGAGCGGGAAGGCGGGCCGGCTTCTTACGCGCCGCCCAGTCCGGCAGCGGCGCTTCGGGCACATCGCAGGGCGGAAGCACGGAACAGCCGGCTCCGGGCTTTGTTTTTTCAAAAATCAGCTTCATTTTGTCCCTCCGGTTTCATTTTATCCCTCCCATAGTTTCCAGTCTTTCCAAAATGCTTACCAGAATGTCGATTTCTTGTTTCGTGTTGAGCTCGGTAACGCACCAGAGTATGCGCTTATCAGGCAGCGGATAGCCGCCGAGTATGCCGTGTCTTTCGAGTAGGGTGAGCGTCGTCTCCACATTCGGGCATCCGGTAACAAATTCGTTGAAAAATTCACCGTTAAAAACAAGCGGAAATCCTCCGATAGCGGAAATCCGCCTTGCCGCGTAGACCGCCTTGGCGTGGCACTGCCTGGAAGCCTCCGCGAAACCCGCCTCCCCCATCACGGCAAGGTACACCGCCGCGGTCAGGGCGCAGTGCGCCTCGTTGGAACAGACATTGCTGGAAGCCTTCTCCCGGCGTATATGCTGCTCCCTCGCCTGAAGGGTAAGCACAAATGCCCTCTCCCCGGCCGCGTCCACCGTTTCCCCGACAATCCTGCCGGGAAGTTTCCGCATCAGCGGGCTCTTGCAGGCCATAAAACCGAGGTAGGGCCCGCCGAACGCAAGCGGCAGGCCCAGCGGCTGCCCCTCACCGACAGCTATGTCCGCGCCGCACACGCCGGGGCTTTCCATGATACCCAGCGACATAGGGTTTACACCGAGAACCAAGAGGCCGCCGGCATCGTGAACGGTGGAGGCCGCCTTTGGTACATCCTCAACCAGGCCGTAAAAGTTGGGGTTTTGCAGGTAGAAGCAGGCGGCGTTCTTATCGCCGTTTAGCTTTTCCTGGAGGGCGGCGAGGTCCGTCCTCCCGTCCCTTCCTTCGGGAACAACGGTGAGCGGCAGCCCGTAGGCCCAGCAGTAGGTGCGTACCGTTTCTATCACCTGCGGGTGCGCCGTGGCGGAGACGTACACGCCGTTCTTCCCCCGGTCGCGGCACATATTTACCCCTTCCGCCGCCGCGCTGGCCCCGTCGTAAATTGAGGCGTTGGAGACATCCATGCCGGTAAGCTCGCATACCATGCTCTGATACTCGAATATTGACTGCAACAGCCCCTGGCTGATCTCCGCCTGGTAGGGCGTGTACGCGGTAACAAAACTTTCGTTGGCGGTGATCCGTTTAACAGCCGCCGGTATGTAATGCCGGTACGCCCCTGCCCCCCGGAACATCACCGGGAAGACTTTGTTTTCGTCCGCCAGCGCCCCCAGCTTCCGGGAAACTTCAAGCTCTGACATACCGGCGTCCACACGCAGATCCTTGATCCGCGTTGCTTCCGGGACGGCGGCAAACAGCTCATCAATCGACTTTCTGCCGGTAAACGCCAGCATCCGGAGGCGCTCGGCCTCTGTGTTCGGAATATAGGAGCCCATAATCACTCCTCGGGGAGCAAGGCCCGGTACTCCGCCGCGGACAGCAGTTCACCTTCCGGTACCGTTCCCGTCCCGCGGATCAGCCACGCCTCGTAAGGCGACTGGTTTATCAGCTCCGGGGCCGATAACAGCGCCTCGTTCACTTCTTTGACGGCGCCGTCCAGCGGGCTGAAAATGTCGGAAACCCCTTTTACCGATTCCACATCGGCAAATGATGCCCCGCTTGTCAGCTTATCCCCCGGCTGGGGCAGGTTGACAAACACGATGTCCCCCAACTCCGACTGGGCATAATCGCTCAGCCCGATCTCGATGCTTCCTTCATCCAGGAACCTTACCCACTCGTGGGTCTTTGTGTACTTAAAATCCTCAGGCAAGTTCATGTTATTTCTCCTTCAATAAGGTTTTGTATAGAATGGCAGCGCGTGGATTTCCGCCTCCACACGTCTGCCGCGTACATCGACCGTTACCGGCGTCCCGGGCTTCGCCACCTCGGCGTCAACCAGCGCCATAGCAAACGCTCCCTTGAGCCAGGGGCAAAATGTGCCGGACGTGGTCTTTCCCGCCGGCTTTTCGCCGAAAAACACGTCCTCGTGTTCCCGGACTATCCCCCGTCCCGTAACGCGAAGCCCTGTCCGCACACGCTGCGGCCTCTCCTTTCCCAGCAGCGCCTTCTTCCCGATGAAATCCGGCTTGTCCATCCTGACGGCAAAGCCGAGCGCCGCCTCGAACGGGCTTACCTCCTCGTCCATCTCGTGGCCGTAAAGCGGCATAGAGGCTTCAAGCCGCAGCGTATCTCTCGCCCCAAGCCCGCAGGGAATGAGGCCGGCGCCCTTCCCCGCGTCAAGCAGCCTTTCCCAAAGGCTCTCCGCCTTTTCCGGCGGGCAGAAAAGCTCAAAGCCCGCCTCGCCCGTGTAGCCTGTGCGGGAGACAACGCAGTCTATGCCCGCGACATTCCCGTTTTCGATCAGCGTATAGTATTTTTCAGGGATTGTTTTTGAAAGCGTCCCCAGTATGGCCGTGGAAGCGGGCCCCTGGAGGGCAATCTCGGCGATCGAGTCGGAAATGTCCTCAAACGAAACATCCGGGCCGGACAGCCGCTCCCGTATCCACGCGGCGTCCTTGTCACGGTTTGCCGCGTTCACCACCAGCATATAGCGGTCCTCGTCCATCCTGCAAACCACCAGGTCATCGACAACGCCGCCTTTCTCGTTGCACATCAGCGTATACCGCACCCGGCCCAAGCTCATCCCGGTAAAGTCGTTGGTGAGGATACGCTGGAGGTTAGACAGCGCGGCCTGACCTTTGATAACGAATTCGCCCATGTGGGACACGTCAAAAAGACCGGCGCAATTTCGCACCGCGTTGTGTTCGGTGATCACGCCGCTCTCGTACTGCACGGGAAGCAGGTAGCCCGCGAACGGAACTATCTTTCCGCCGTGAGCCTTGTGCCATTGATATAGGGGAGTTTTATTTTCCAAATCAGCCTCCTTCAGGAAAAAAAGCGCTCAAACCCGGAATTTCCCGCGCCCTAAGGCCGGTTATCCCGGTGAGTCCCGCAGAACCGCGCCCTATACCCGGAAGGCGGCGGTTCATTAGTTTGCGCTCCGTCCATTAACCTGAAAGATTTCTTCCCGCGCCGGGAAGTTGCCTCTTCGGTGTGTTGATTACAACAAACATATAATCAAAACTTTCCGGAGTATAGTCAGTGATTCGGTACTTTTGCCTGAGAGTTTTCCGCAATTTGCACCTTCGGCGGCGGAAACCGGCCATTTAACCACCTTTTCCGCTCTCTCCCGAACCCGTCATCCTATATATTCCACTATACCACAGACACAAGCCCCCGTCAACACGCACGGCAGGCAGGCCAGCCTGCACCAAACGTACGCCAGTAGCTTAGGAGTCGTCCTTGATATTCGCTAAGCGTGAAAGAAAACGGGTTTGGCCTGAAGTTTGCGGGAAAAGCGCGTAGCGCGCCGCAAACTCCGGAGCTCAACGCGCAGCGTTGAGCCTTCGGCCTGGAGTTTGCGATAAGCCAGCCGCTAGGCTGGCGGCGCAAACTACGGAGACAACCGCAAAGCGGTTGTCCAGCCTGCGCCGTAGGCTTGCACGCTGAGCGTGAAAGAGGGCGTTGTTGTGGGGCTCCTCGCCGCTTTCCCGGTAGCCGTCATTGCGAGCGAAGCGAAGCAATCCACTGTGCGAGGCGACTCGCATGGATTGCCACGCGCCTGCGGCGCTCGCAATGACGAAGGCGGAATGTCATGCGCAATGTCCCTTAAATATTGGTAACTTTCGTTAAATCAGCCCGTAGATTGTGAGAATAGCGCAATTTGCGGACGCTATCCGCTATTTCGACACAGACCGCTCGATTTTTACTTGCGGCGCCGCGTGCGCGAATACCCTGGAGCCATACCCGACATTCGAATGGTCAAACAAGTCTTTGTTAAACGTTATATTTTCCCAGTCATAGTCGTCTGTTTCATATATCCTGCCGGTTTCGTGATTGATATGTTCGTTATCAAACCATGTTACATCCACATACAACCGGCGGCCATCCTTCAACAGCACGTTGTTCCATGCGTGGATTCCGGGCAGGGACCATTTCTCCACAGTTTTGACATACTCGACAGCAAGGAGTCTTTCCATCGCCGTATCGGCGTAGCCGTCGCATACCGCATAGACCATGCCGGGCGTTCTTTTGACCGCCGCGCCCCGGTAGCCGCTAAAATTGGCCCAGTCATATTCTATTTCCGCGCACATCTTTTTTGCCGCGTCTATCACCGCCCGGTATGCCGGGTCGGTGCGGTACAAGCGCTCGGATTCTCTCTTGTGTTCCCACCGGAACTTGAGCGTCCGGTATTTGGCATATTCGCCGTACTCCGCTCCTATCTTTCCTCCACGATATATCGCTTCCGTCCCCCATGTTTTAACACTGCCCGCGTTTACGTAGCCGGGAGCAACCGTATAGGAGGCTTCACAGAGCACCGCGTTGCCGTCTTCGCTCCACCATACCCTTAACCGCGGGTCTACAGACCATCTCGTTTCCATCTTTTCTTTAGAAAAGGCCTTTGTCTTAATCCATTCCACGACTTGAGGCGGAAAATCGGACAAATCCGCCCCGTACCACATATCCGGCTGCCGCTCCGATGTCAAAGCGGATGGGGCCTGACCGGAAGCCGCCGGCTTGACCGCTGCCTGAGCAGAGGCCGCCTCCTTTGGCGCGACAGCCTCCTGTGCGGGAGCCGCCGGGCTCGACCCGCACCCCGCCAACACGAAACCCATAACCAGCCCCACGCTGATTATGCCTAAACAAACCTTCTTCTTCATTTTTACCCTCCTATAGGTAATGAGTTAAAATTGCGGATGGAGTTTGCGGTAAGCCAGCCTTCGCGCTTGCTACGGGATTACCGCGAAGAAAATATCGCTCCACTTGCCCTTCTTGGCCGCGTCCGTTTCCCAGCAGGCCGCGAAGTAGACCTTCTTGCCCCGCTCGTCCTCCTCGAACACCAGCTCGAGCGGGCTCTT
>JAIRMP010000045.1 GCA_031258615.1 Spirochaetaceae bacterium
CGCGCCGAGACGACCTAGGCCCGGCGCTCCGGCTTGCCGCCGCGGCTGGATGTGGGGTTGTTTAGGTGCGGACCTGGGGTGCGGATGTTGGGGGGGGGGGGGGGCAAACCACGCAACTACGGGTGGATTTGCTTAAGCCAGGCAGTGACGGCAGGTCATTTTTCAGCGTCCAGGGCGCTTAGAACATCGTCTTCGCAGGAGCGCATCGCAAGTATTGTTTTTTCAATCAGTTTGTCCAGGTCCCAGCCCAGCATTGCGGCGCCCCGTTCTATTACGTCCCGTGAACAGCCGGCGGCAAAATTGAGCGCCTTGTATTTTTTCCTTACGGATTTAACTTCCATGTCTTTGACGCTTTTCGAGGGGCGTATTATCGCGGCGGCCCATATCAGCCCGGTCAGTTCATCCGCCGCGTACAGAACCTTTTCCATCTCGTGCTCCGGCTTTATATCGACCGTAAGGCCGTAGCCGTGGCTGCAAACCGCGTGTATAAGCGCCTCATCCGCCCCGCCTGAGCGCAGCAGGCCGGCGGCCTTGACGCAGTGCTCGCCGGGATACATCTCAAAGTCGATGTCGTGCAGCAGCCCCACATTGCCCCAGAATTCAATCTCGCCGCCGTAACCAAGATAGCCGGCATACCACCTCATCACACCCTCCACCGTTAAAGCGTGTTGCAGGTGGAACGGATCCCTGTTATACTGCTTAAAAAGTTCCCACGCCTTTGTGCGCGGCATACCGCATGACAGATTTTCTGACATACGTCCATTATAACAAAAATTGAATCAAGGAGGAAGCGTTTTATCATGAAAGTTTTACATACTTCAGACTGGCACCTGGGCGCAATGCTCCATAACGAAGATCGAAAAGAGGAGCACAGACAGTTTTTATCGTGGCTGCTGGAAACCATAAAGGCCGAATGTATAGATGTGCTTATCGTGTCCGGAGATATTTTTGATGTGTACGCGCCCTCCGCCGCGGCACAGAAGCTGTACTATGATTTTCTTGCCGGCATCATCAAAACAGGAAATGAACCGGAAGTTTTTATCATTGCCGGCAACCATGATTCGCCGCACTTTCTGGGCGCGCCCTCCGATATACTTTCAAAGCTCAAAATCCACGTCATTTACGCCGTCGATACGGAAAAGAGCGAAAACCTTGTCTTCCGGATCAACGATGATTCGGGCAGGGCGGCTCTGACGGTCTGCGCGATCCCATTTTTGCGTGAAAAAGACTTGAAAATAACCGCTGAAGCGCTTAGGCCGGACGCCGCCGTGCCGGGCGCGGGCCCCTCCAAATTTAACGCGCCAGGTCCGTACGCGCCAAGTCTTGACGGCAGTGATTCGCTTTCCACCCTGTACAACAGGGCGGCCGCCGCTTTTTACCACAGGGTGTACAACATTGCGAAGACAAAGAACACGCCGGTTCTTATGACCGGACACTTCTATCTTGACGGCAGCCAGAAGTCTGATGATTATTCCGAACGTACCCGCGAGGTGGGCAACCTGCAAGGCCTGCCCGCCGGCCTGCTCCCCGATGCGGATTATTACGCGCTAGGCCACCTGCACAGGAGCCAGGCAATAAACAACAAAGAACATATTCGCTATTCCGGTTCGCCGCTGCCCATGAGTTTTGGCGAGGCGGGAGACACGAAGTATGTCGTCATTGCCACATTTGATCCTGCTTCCGTTGAAACAAAGCCTGTCATTCAATTAAAAGAGATACCGGTTTGGCAGGAACTGCGGCAGATAAGCGGTTCACCGGAAGAGATACTGAAAGAATTCCGGCAGGTAAAGACGAGCGGCAAAAAGGTATGGATAGAGATTCGGGTTACCGAATACTCAGGCAATCTCTATGACTTTTGGAACGCGCTTGAACGGGAAACAGTGTTTGCCGCGCCGGTGGAACTGCCGCTCACCGGAACGGAACTTCCTATTGATCCTCCGTACAAAATTCTTGTAAGGCAGGATATGCGCGCCCAAAGGAATACGGACGACTGGCGTGACAGCGATGACAGCGGCGATCTTTCGTCCCTTGACCCGGCAGCGGTCTTTCAGAAATTTATGCGGGAACAAAAAATAACTGCGGAACACGCCGAAGCGTTTATGAAAATGTTTAACGAACTGTACAATGACGTTGTTGTAAACGAAAACGGCGAGATGGATATATGAGACATGAAAATACTTAATTTAACTTTAAAAAATATCAATTCACTTGCGGGTGAATGGAAAATTGATTTTACCGACACAGCCTTTAACGACGGCCTTTTTATCCTGCACGGCGCGACAGGCTCAGGAAAAACATCGATCCTTGACGCGCTCTGCCTTGCCCTCTATGGCAAAACATCCAGGCAGAATTCTTTTAACAGAATACAGAACGAGGTGATGACAAGCGGAACATCGTCATGCTTTGCGCAGGTAGACTTTGAAGCCGGACGGGAACGGTACCGTTCATACTGGGAACACAAAAAATCAAAAAACGGAATCGATTTCCAAAGCGGCTGTACGCGCCGTTTTTACCGGCTGGGAGACAACGAAACCGTTCTCGCGGAAAAAATAAGGGAAGTTGATGAACAGGTTGTTTCCATTCTTGGAATGGACTTTGAACAGTTTACCAGCGCCGTGCTTCTGCCCCAGGGAAAGTTCGATTCATTTCTTACCGCCGAAAAAAAACAGCGTTCGGAGATTCTTGAAAAAATAAGCCGTACGCAAATATATTCAAAGATAGGCGCGGCGGCCCACCGGCGGAGAACCGATGAAGACATCAAGCTGAACTCATTAAAAGACAAAATCGGAGAGATCAAGATTGATTCACCATCGGAAGAATATGCGCTGTGTGAAAAAATAAAAACATCGCAGGCCCTGCTCGAAGAAAAAAAGGCGGAAATCGCGGCGGTAGATTTACAGTTAAAACAGTACGAGGAGCACGACAAATTGCTGCGCGAGATAAGCGTTTTGAACGGCAGAATAAATAACCTGCAACAGGCCGCCGAAAGCGAAAAAGAAAGGTTTGCCGGACTCGATCAGGCAAAAAAGGCGGGAGCGATAGCGGACATAGTTTTGCGGTTTGATCAGGTGAAAAACGAAAAGGAAAAGCTGGAAGCCGAAACGCAAAAAATAAAAACCAGCCTTGACGGCGCAAAAAGAATCTGCTCAGAACTTTTGCCGCAAAAAGAGGCTGCGGCGCGGGAAAATGAGACCGCCGTAAAAGAACTGGCCGAAAATGAACCCGGCATCAAGAAGGCTCGGGAATTGGATGTACGCATCCGCGAAACAGAAAATAATATTTCTGACAGGCGCGGCAAAATACGCCATCTTACAAAAATAAACAATGAACTTGACGTGGAACTAAGCGCGGCCTCCGAAAAAAATAAAAAGCTGGAGGAAAGCCTTGAAGGTTTGAAAACAAGGATAGCGGCATTGAAAGATGAAATCGCGAAAAACAGGGCGCGCCATTACGATATTGGTGAAAACATAAGCGCACTTTCGGTATTTTCGTCAACGGCGTCGTTTGAGGAAAACCGTAAATCCCTGCGCGGCGGAGAACCCTGCCCGCTCTGCGGTTCTGTGGAACATCCTTTTTGTGATGACCATGCTGCCCTGATGGAAAATCAGGCAAAGCTAAAGTCCATGCAGATGGAAAGCGCCGGATTGAAACAGGCAATAGCGGCGGCGGAACGCGCGCTTGAAAAATTTGAAAAAGAAAAATCACGATCCGAGGCTGAACTATCCGGTTTTGCGGCAAAAACGGCTGCGAATCAGGCTACAATAAGGGGCAACAGCGATCAGGCGTCCGCCCTGCAAAACGAAGCGGAAACCTGCGAAAAACAGGCCGCCGTATTGAAAGCCGAACGTGCCGCATTAATTGACGCGGACGACATCGATCGGTTTGAGCGGCGCCTTAAAGAACGGCTCGCCGCATCCTCCGCAAACCTGTTAAAGATAGACAAACAGTTATCGGATTACACGCGGGATACAGAAAATTATGACCGGCTTTTGTCGGAAAAAGCGGATCAGCATAAACTTTTGCTTAAGACTTTTGAACAAATTCAAAAATCCATGGAAGAAGCCTTTGCCAAACAGGGCTTTGATTCGTATAGAAACTGGAAAGAATTTAACTGGAGTACTGAAAAAATAACAGAAACGGAACAGGCAAAAGCTCATCTTGAAGCCGAATTGGAAAATGCCGAATCGCAAAAAACACGGCTGACGGATGCGCTGCAAAAACTACCCCGTCTGCCGGACAAAAGGTATGGGGATATTGAACTGGAGAAGCGGAATATTTCTTTAACTATCGAAGAAACCAACAAGGAAATAGGCGGCATGGAAAAACAGCTTGAAATAAATAATGAAAATAAACAGCGGAGGGCGGTATTTGAAAAAGAAATCGACGCGCAAACCGAAATCTGCGGCAGATGGAAATGGATGGATGATTGGATAGGCGGCGCGGACGGATGGAAATTCAAAAATTATGTTCAGGCGCTTACATTAAAAGCGCTGATTTATAACGCGAATGCCTATTTTCTTAGCATGAGCAACCAGCGTTATATGATGCTGTGCCATGAAAGTACAAATGAACTATTGCCGGTAATTGTTGACAGGCATCAGGGGTCTATAGAGCGTAGCATAACGAATCTGTCCGGTGGTGAACGTTTCATGCTGTCATTGTCGCTCGCACTCGGACTTTCAAAACTGAATTCGTCAAAGCTCAGTATAGATTCGCTTTTTCTTGACGAGGGCTTTGGCACGCTGGACAAGGAAAGCCTTGAATTGACAATAAATATTTTGAATGGCCTTAAACAGTATCAGGGTAAGCTGACAGGAATCATCTCACATGTAGAGGAACTGCACGAGCATATAACGGCGTGTATAGAGGTTGTAAAGACGGGCAGCGGCAGAAGCCGGCTGTCCGGCTGCGGTGTTTCAAAGTTGTCGTAGGCGGAAGGGAATTATGTTGGTTCAAAAAAATGCTTCATTGGAGTATATACGCAGATTAAAAATGGGCGATACTTACATGAACAGCATTATTACATCGATCAGAAAGAAAGGCAGGGGTTTCCTTATTATGACCAGCAACGGTAACCTGTATAACGCGCATTTAAAAACCAATTATTACAATGTGTTCAAGAATGAACGGCACAAGAAAAAACATCTGCGGAACCAGATCACTGATATATACAGACTGTACGGTTACAAAAAATTAAAAATGCCTAAAGAACGCCGCGGCGCGCAGCCTGATTCAACGGCGGAAGATTCATCGCCGGACCCGCCCGCCCCTGCGCCGCAGTGAACAGAGTTTTGAAAGTATAAACGCGGTAATGCCCGCTATTGTGAATATGTGCCAGACGGCGCTTTTCTCTTCACGAAAAACCCATTCACCGTCCGTTATGCCTGTTTCGTTTATCAGCGTGGCAAGAAGCGGAGCCGCGTCAAGGTTGCCGCTGATGAAGGCGCCGCCGGTTCGTTCCGCGGCGGCGGAAAGCACATCCTGCCTAAGGTAACTTATCACGGCGGCGGGTGGCTTTCCACTTGAATTGACGGTTTCAAACGAACCTTCTTCCGGCACGGGCGCGCCGTAAACAGAGCCCATGCCAACGGCAAGCAGTGTTATATCCCGCTCGCGCAGACGTTCAACCGCCGCCGTCAGTGAACCTGATAGGGCTTCCCCGTCTGAAAACAGTACCACGTACCGCGCCGTCGGAAAGTTATCCTGAAAGGCCCCGGCGGCCGCATCAAGTATTTTTTCCAGATTCGTGCCTCGTGAAGTTATCGCAATGCCGTCAAGACTGTCGAGCAGGGCAAATACCGCTTCGGAATCATCGGTCAGCGGAACGGCAAGTACTGCCTCGCCCTTTCCAAGCGCGGCGCCGAAGCGTATGTTTTGCGGGCCCTGACTTTCGGGAAGCAGGCTTTCCAGCAGGGCCCTAGCGGTATGGATCGAACGTTCAAGCCTAGACGAAGACAGCCCTCCCCGTATGACAGCATCCCTGCCGGCCTGATCGGGGGTTGCGGCTGGCAGCGGGGCTGAGTCCTTTACATTCATGCTGCGGGACAGATCAATGGCCAGCACAACATCGGCGCCCCGGCGTAATTCACGCGCAAAATTTACGCCAAAACACGGCCCGGCAAGGGCAATGCACAGGCAAACATAAAAAACGATAAACAGGAGACACGAAACGATATAGCGCAGGTTCAATTCAGCCTGTACCGTTAATTTTCGCTCCCTGCCTCTGCGATTCCCGCCAATGTCATCGTAAAAAACGGTAGAAAGCGGCGCGATAAGCGAATAAATTCGCGCAAAACGGTTTCTGTAGTTGACCGCCATCAGCACAATCATCGGAGCCGTCACGTACAGCAGCAAAAGCATCGCGGGATGATCAAAAGTCATAAGGGCGCTCCCAGAAAAACCGCGCGGAAAAAGCGTGAGGAGCAGGCCAGAATCAGCGCCGCCAGTATGAGTGACCAGTGAAGGCCTTGTTTGCGACCGCGGACTATACTGCGGCTTACGACGGCTTCGGCCCTGTTCACCGCGCTGAAGGCAGCAAAAAACGAGTCGCGGCCCGGAGCGTAAAGAAAAACGCCGCCGGCGGCATCCGCGACGGCGCGTAAACTTTCTGAATTGTAACGCGATTCGAATGATCCCGTGCGGCGTACCTTCGTTACCGGATCGACATAATCTATAGGTATCTCACCTGAACTGCCAACGCCGATAACGTACAACGCCGTGTCCTGCGCCCTAAGCGACCCGACCGCTGTTAACGGGTGTATCGCGCCCGCATTGTTCTCGCCGTCAGTGATCAGGATAACCGCCTTGTTTTCGGAAACAGAATGTTCCAGATGGAGCGCCGCCAGCGCAAGCGCCACGCCCAGCGCCGTACCGTCACCAAGCTCGCCTATGGAGAGCCGCTCCAGCCGGTCGAGCAGGGCCTTACGATCGACGGTTGGGGGAATCAACAGGGCAGCGTCGTTTCCTACGGCAACAAGGCCAATCGCGTCTGCGGGGCGTACCTCGGCAAAATTCCTGATAAGTTCCCGCGCCGTATCAAAGCGGTTTATTCCGTTCATGTCTATACCGGCCATGCTGGGGCTGCAATCAAGCACAAAGAGAATGTCTGCGCCGCGATCGAGCCAAACCGTTTCGTTTTTGACTAACTGGGGCCCTGACACCGCAAGCAGCAGCAGGCAACCGGTGATGTAGTCCACGACCCTTGGAAACTCCGTAAAAAAACGAAAGTTTGCCGCCGGCAAAAATGAGTCCCCGCCGGGACTTCCCAGCGAAAGGGACAGCCGGAACGCGCCTCGAAAGAAACGTCTCACGGCAAAAATGACAAAAGGCGCGGCAAAAGCGGCAAGCACAAAAACCGGCCTGTCAAACGTTAACATTGTCTCATTTTAAAGGCGGCTCATCATCCGCGCAACCATAGCACACCGTGACCGGGTGAAAGCGGCGCATTTTGGATACGGTTTTGCCCTCCTGCCATTTTTACAGGGCGGGTTAGGCGGGGGCTGTATCAAAAGTGTTTGACGTTTTTATGTACCTAAGTCCATTCAGAAATTTGTTTGATTGATGTATGCCACGGAATCTGAGTTTCGCATCTTTTCCAATCACAGTAACGGCAGAACGGCACGGGCTTACAAAGAAAATCAAATATTTGATCCATGCTTTTTGCCGCATAAATGTTAATAGAATCGGCGTCTGAAACAACCAGATTTTGATTAAAGTATTTGTTAAAAATATGATGGCTGGAATTGTAATGCATGTGTACAATTTTCCTCCGGATAGTATTATACATTTATTCTGCCTTGGGGTTTTATTCTTTTTTGGCAGGAGTAGTGCATTAACTACCCCCCCCCCCCCCCACCACCACAAAAAAAATTGTATTTGATTTCAAATAAATATGCGCCGGCGGCAGACGGGCGAATTGAATATGAAATTCCCAAGGACTTTGACGGCAAGATCGGTTTTGTGTTTTATAAAGCGGACATAAAAAATTTAAAAATAGCAGCCTGGTGGAAGCTAAAAACCTTACAAAAAAGAATTGTTGGTCAATTCATTTTATAGAGGAGTTAACAAATGAAAAATACAGTATTTCTAACCGCGCTTTTCTGCGCGACTTTGGGAGCGGTTTCCGCGCAGCAGGAGGCGCCGATGTTCTTTGATAAGGAATTGGGTATTCGCATTAGCGAGGCTGTTTTTAGTCCTGACGGAAGAATAATTGCGGTCAACCGTGATGATAACGCAATACTGCTTTAAGACGCGGCCACCGGCAGGCAGGTAATGGACATTGACGGCTTTAACGGGGGCGTGTACGCCGCCCACTACTCCCCGGACAACACGTGGATAGCCACCGCATGCGGGGACGGCACGGTGCGGCTCCTTGATGAACTATACGCGGAACGGATACGGTTTGCCGATTTTGAAGGCGAGGAATGGATAGCGATAACGCCGTCAAATAGCGGAGATATAAATGTTGTAACAAT
>JAIRMP010000185.1 GCA_031258615.1 Spirochaetaceae bacterium
GCGGTTCGTTCCGATAGGAAATTTATAATAGTGAGGGTCTACTACCAGTTTTTTGTTGATGTTACAAATTCGTACCGCCGCAGAGCGGCGGGGTATTAGACCCTACAGACGGAATAAAAGCAAAAAATACTGCACATAACAGGTCTGCAAGCGCTTCGGGCCTTTGACCGGCTATGAAGGGCGCCGGAACGGCGCGCATAGCGGCTTCAGCGGCATGACAATGGACGCGCCTAAAAGCGGGATGTACAGCGGCCAAGCAGTTCTTTGAAACGGGCCGGGAGTTTTGTTACAAAACGGGTGCGTGTTTCGGCGCCGGGCAGGACCAGTTCAAGGCTTTTTGCGTGGAGCGCGAGCGTTGCCTGTCGGCCGTCCGCCTGTCCGTACACCGGATCGCCTACAATCGGGTGGCCTATGGCGCGGAGATGTACGCGGAGCTGGTGCGTCCGCCCAGTCTTTGGGCGGAGGCGGAGCAGCGAGCAGCCGTCAAAACTTTTTACTACCCTGTAGTACGTTAGGGCGTTTTTGCCGGAATCTTGGCAGACGGTAAAGCGTTTGCGGTCAGCCCTGTCCCGGACTATATTCGCCGAAATCACGCCGCTCCGTTCCGCCGGACAGCCCCGCACGATGGCGGCGTACACCTTGCGGACAGTCCGCGCCTTGAACTGGTCTGCCAGGAAGGACAGCGCGGCGGAGTCCCAGGCCGCTATCAGGATGCCGGACGTGTCCTTGTCCAGACGGTGCACGATGAACGGACGGGGTCCGGCAGCGTCAGCGTCGATGACGCGCTGCCTTTCGTTAAGCCGCCACATAAGCGCGTTAGCCAGCGTGCCGCTTGGGTTACCAGCGCCCGGATGAACGACGAGTCCCTGCCGCTTGTTTACTACTATCACGCGGTCGTCCTCGTACAAAATATTGAGCGGTATATGCTGCGGGATGATATAGGGGGGCGGGGCGTCCTCCCACGTCAGGTAAAGCTCGTCGCCCGCCTTGACGGGGCGTGATCGTTTTACCGTTTTACCGTTCACAGTGGCAATGAGATTCCGCGCCTTGATCTGCGAACGGCGCAGGAGACCTAAACATCCGGCTATGTATATGTCGAGCCGCACCGGCTGCCCGGGCGGTAAGTCTACAATCCCGTGATAATCGCCCACGAACGGCCGCCCGCCTTCCTGTCAGTTTTCGCCGGGCGCGGCGCCGGCGTCCCCGTTTTCCGAATTCGAAGGGGCGGCGGTTTCATCGTCAAGGTTTGTGGCGGGCCTCCTAATGATTATAGGTTCACGCGGGGCGTTTTCGAGTTTAAGCGCTTCAGCTTTCCTGCGCTTGTGTTTTATGATTATATGATCGACTATGGCTACAGTCGCCGATATACCGAGCGCGACGCATATAGTAGTAACAAACTCACCGTTTGTCATCGTGGGCGCGCCTGTCGGTTTCAACGGCCACGGCCAGTACTGCTGGTCACCGCCGTGAGCTATGGTGCGTGAAATGTCCATCGTTACCGTGGAGACGAGCCATGAAAAAGGAATAGTGCCGAAGGCGATAATCTCCGCCCGCCGCAAATCCTTGCTCCACTGCGGAAATTCGATATTTTGGGTGGTCGATTCTGTCCCTGCCGTGGTCTGACCGGCAAGCGGTACGAGTCCCGCCGCGAATGACAGTACCAGTGTGAGCGAGACTGCCCGGTAAAAACCCATCACTGCCGATCCCCAAAGATGGCCGTTCCGATCCGCACCAGCGTGGAACCTTCCTCAATGGCTATTTTAAAATCGCCGGACATCCCCATGGAGAGGCAGTCCCAGCAGTACTCCGGGAACATCCGCCTTAGCCTTGCCTGCGCCCTTACCAGCTTGCGAAACGCTTCGCGTACAGGTTTTTCGTCCCCGGTAAACGGCGCCATCGTCATCAGACCGTACGGCAGGAGGCTGTCAAACTCCATAGCCGCTTCCACACCGGCGCAAAGGGCGTCTTCGTCCCTGAACCCGGACTTCGACTCCTCGCCCGCGTTCAACTCAAACAGCACCGGCAACGGGCCCGCCCCGCTGTCCTGCGTGATCCGCCCCAGTTCCCGCACAAGCTCTATACGATCGATGGATTCGATACAGTCAAAAAGCCCGGCGGCAGCCTTGACCTTGTTCCGCTGGAGGCTGCCTATCAGGTGAAGCTCAGCGTCCGGGCAGCGTTCCCTGAAACCCGTGAACTTCCTTGCGGCCTCCTGCACCCTGCTCTCGCCGAAAAGCCGTATGCCCGCCGCCGCCGCCTCTTCGATCAACGGCCATTCGTGAAATTTGGATACGGCCATCAGCCTGACCCCGCCCGGGTCGCGTCCGGCGCGCAGACAAGTTTCGGAAACCTCGTCCCTAATCCGCTGTACATTATCAGAAACCGCCATGTTTCTACAATACCCCGCCCGAAAGTTTCAGGCAAGCCGCACAAGCGCCCTCGTCAAAAAGAAAGCGTTCCCCGGCGGAAGCAGGGCAGTGAATGGTGACATCTGACAAGCGCGAGGGCTGAAGAGGATGCCTGGTTCAACAGCCACCGGTTATTGACAAC
>JAIRMP010000100.1 GCA_031258615.1 Spirochaetaceae bacterium
TGACAAGTTTCGGAACGAGGGCGGGATACCATTTCGATATGGAGGTGGACAATCTGGACATATACGTCATGTACTGTTTTGATTTCGGTTTTTTACGGGCGGCGGAATTGGAGGCCCGCAGCGTGCTGGCGCCGGAGATACGCTATTATGATTTCCGCGCCGGCCTGCGTTACATATTCGGTAAAATATTCGGCCTGTATATAGAGAGCGATTATAAACTGGACGCCCTGATACTCGGGCTGACGGTAAAACTTAATTAAATTAATCCGGAGGGAAAGAAATGATGAAAAAAACAAAAAAGATTTTATTCGGGCTCATGTTCGCTGCTGCGTTGTACGCCTGCGACATTGACGGGATGAAAGAAGCCGCGCTCACGCTCATTGAGAAAACCGGCGCTTACGGCAGCCTGACGCTGCTTAACCTGCCTCCCAACACCGGCGCGATTCTCGTGGTGAAGGTGGGGGATGCCGGCGTCCGTGATGACACAGCCGGCGTAACAATCGAAGGCGGCGGCGCGGTGATACCGCTGGCAAACCTGAACGGCGGAACGTTCGACAAGAGCGGCGCGTATCCCGTAACGTTATTGATGGAGATCGGCGGCGCGGAGACGCTGATCGGCGGTAACGCCGAGCTTCTTGTCAAATTCGTTGACGGAAAAGGGACGGCCGATCTTTCAGAGATTGAGATCGGGGAAACGGAGGAGGCGGAGGAGGCCGATTACAACCTAATCATACTTAATCTGCCTGAGCGGACGGATGCCGATTCTTTCAAGACACTGCAAATAGGCGATTACGTCGCGCGGTGCGCCGACTTCAACACGATAACGGTAAAAGAAACGACCGCTTACGTGCCGCTGATAAACCAGAAGGGGGAAAGGTTCGGCCTGACCGGTTCTTTTTACATCGGGCTGAACGTCGAGGTTGACAGTTTTAACATCGCCGCGATCGCTTACAGGGAACATTACGTCGTACATTTTACGTCCGGCAAAGGCATATTCGACATAAAGAATCCGGGCGAGCAGATGGTGATAGGGGCGACACTCAAACTGATCAACCTGCCTTCCAACACGGACGCGGAGAGTTTCACGCTTGTAAACGTAGGCGGAATAGCCAGGTGTCTAACATTCGATCAGATACTCGTGAAACCCGCCGAAAGGGAGGCGCAGATACCGCTCGTTGTCAACGACGGAAAAACATTCGACAAGACCGGCACGTACTACATCGTGATGCGTATAATAGTCGATTCGCTGAATGACATAAACATAACGGAAGCCGATTACATAATGGTGGAATTCTCAGGCGGATACGGCGTTCTTGATATGAACAACGTGTACAACAACATGAAGAGCGGGTATTTGAGCGGACATCTGACTAACGAGGGAAATTATTACGAGCCCAAGGTGGCCGGCGGAACGATATTCGAGCTGCTGGGCAATTACTTCCGCGTGGTGGGCGATGAGACGATAAAAACGAGCGCCGTGCTGCAGGCGATGCCGGACGGAATAGTTTACGTTTACGCCGTGCCGAATGAGAAGTTCGTGATCAACGCGGGTATCCTGCATTACACGGATACCGGTTACGCGGACATAAGGTTTTCAAAAGACACGCCCGCATACAACGACACGCGCTCCGGCTGGTACTATGGGAACCAGCGCGCCCTGTGGAAATTCCTGAAGCTTGGCGGCGAGTACCGGTACAAAGTCCGCGTTGAGGAAGATTTTCCGTTTGACCATGACGTAATAAGCGCGCCGACCGGAACGCTGCGGGACACGTTTACCGGGGACATATACCCTGTGGAAGTAACGCTGGAACCCGGGTTCTACTGCTTCGAGGCGGCCGGAGCGGCCGGCGGGGAAGGCGGGGATTTAAGCATTGTCTCTTCCCATTGGATAAATGATTTCAACATACATGCTGACGGCACGATCGCCGATTTTGAGGCTAATTCCAGCGCGGCGGGCGGAAGGATAATAGAGCTGATAAACGTGAAAAAAACCAGGACGTTTTTGATTTACACGGGAGCGAAAGGGAAAGCCGGAGCGGGTAGCGCCTCAGCTACCGGCGATCTTAATATTGTGGGAGGAGGCGGAGGCGCGGGCTCGTACATATCCGACGGCGTGGGCGTAAGCAAGGGGTATCTGTTATGCGCCGGAGGCGGAGGAGGAGGGTACATAAATTCCAGCGCGTCATTTAAATATATTTATTATGGCCGCCTTTATTATGACAGCGTTTTTTGGGGAATCGTTGCGGAGCCCTACACGATCGTGAAAGTTGGGATCTCGGGCGGTAACGGCGGAAGCGGCGGGGGCGGCGGCGCGGGTGGATGGGTCGGCGTGGTCTCAGGCGAAGCGGGCCGCGGCGGAGGTTACTGGGGCGGCGTACCGTACTATGAACCCGACGGTGGAGGCATTATAAAACTTACGGACGGCTACCCGTCCTGCGTTGTGGAAAACAGCGTTTACTCTGCTTCATACTTAGAACTGGACGGCAACGACCAATTTGTCAATATCGTCGTTACAGCGGTGTCGCGTTCTTACGATGTAAGACAATCCGGCGGGGGATCGAGCATGTTTACGGCGCCCGCTGTTGGTGGGAAGGGCGGTTATATAACCGAAGGCGGCGTAATCCACGCGCCCACATCCGGCGGTAACAACCGGACATCAGCCCGCGGCGGTAACTTCGGCGACGGTTACGTCAAAATATATAAACTGCTATAGGGGGATAAAAAAATGAAAAGATTATTTTTTATAACATTTTTAACATTGTCAGTAATATTATTTTTAAGCTGCGATATAGACGGGCTCAAAGAACAGATAGAAGGGATTGGCGGGATTGAGGGTGCTGAAAAAACAACGTTCACGATTCTGAACCTGCCCGAAAATATTTTACCTGAAAACTTAAAAGAGATCACGGTGGGAGACGCGGCCGGAGGAGACACAGCGGAAAGCTCGATCGACGGCACAACGGCGCGCGTGCCGCTATTGTCCCAGGACGGCGGGCGCTTTTCGGGAACGGGCGTTTACCTCGTGCGGCTTGTCATCGAGAAACCGGATAAAACAATACTGGAATTAAACGATGTGGCCGTGGAATTTGAAAACGGCAGCGGGACTCTGGACATTACGCTGATTGAGCAGCCGGAAGAAGGGGAAGAGACTTTTACCGGACTCGTTATACTAAACCTGCCCGAAAACACGATAGCGGAAAGTTTTAAGACGGTTATAATCGGCAACACGGCAAGATGCGTCGACCTGGCGGCGATAGAAGTGGACGGCGACTTGGCGCGGATACCCTTACAGCTCAGCAACGGCAACGGAGAGTTTACGAAGACCGGGATTTTCTTTGTGTCCGTTACCATCGGCGTGGACTCCCTTACCCATCTTGAAATAACAGCGAAAGACAAGGTAGCGGTAGAATTCGTGGACGGCAACGGAATACTGGACCTTGACGATTACGGCGGTGTGTTTTTTCTTCCGCGTTCTCTGACGATACTTAATATGCCTGAAAACACAATCCGCGACAGTTTCCAGTCCGTGGATGTCGGCGGCGTGGCCAAAGCCCTGCTTGACGATATAAAGATAGAGGACACCACGGCCGTAGTCCCGATCGTCCTTAACAACGGCAAAGAGTTCAACAAGAGCGGCACGTTTTATATAACGCTGCGCGTGATAATAGACAGCCTTAACGACATAGAGATAACGAAAGATGATTTCGTGATATGCGTTTTTGAAAACGGCAAGGGCACCCTGGATTTACAAAACCTGTACGGCTACCTGGGCAAGGGATACCTTGAGGGGGACATAACAAACAAAACAAATTTCGCCGAAGCGCAGGTAAAGAAAGGGACAAAGTTTGAGATGAACGGCTTTTTTTACCACGTGATAACGCAGGCGCCGATGGACAATTTGTATGAGATTTCAGTTATTTCAAACACGACCGTTTACATTTACGCGGTGGAAGCTGACAGCAACGTGATGAATTACAAGTACGTCAACGCGATGAAGAACGCGGACGCTTTCATACGTTTCCGCCTGTCAACCGTAAAGCCGGTATACAACGCGGAGAAGGCCGGATATTACAACGGCAGCGACCGGGCGCTGTGGAAATTCATCAA
Organism: Spirochaetaceae bacterium; assembly: GCA_031258615.1. Classification (GTDB taxonomy): domain Bacteria; phylum Spirochaetota; class Spirochaetia; order Treponematales; family Breznakiellaceae; genus JAIRMY01. The sequence continues at coordinate 4,108 of JAIRMP010000100.1, forward strand.
GATGGGCGGGGAGTGGCGTTATAAAACAAATATAGACGATGCCTTCGAGATAGAAAACCAGATACTGTCATATCCCATCGGAAATCTGATTTACCAATGGGAAAACGTTGATATAGCGCCCACAAAAATATCGCTGCCGCCCGGCATATACTGCTTCGAAGCGGCCGGCGCGAAAGGCGGGGATTCGGCGTATTATTCGATGCGTTTCAGGTTAGGCAACAACGATCCTTTCTCAAAACATAACGACATAAAAGGCGGAGATGGCGGACGCATAATCGAGCTTGTATCGATAGAGACGAACAAACAGATAACCGTTTACACCGGCAAAGCCGGCGCTAACGGAAGTTCCCCGTTATCTCATACAATAATTGGTGAGTACAATAGCATAGGTTCCGCCTCTTCATTTGGTATACCCGGCGGCGGCGGCGGGGCGGGAAGTTTCATCAGCTACGATCTGGGCAAACCCAATGATTATTTTTTGTGCGCCGGCGGCGGCGCGGGCGCGTCAGGCAGAGTTGCCGCGTGTGCCTTTAGCACGGGCGATATTACTTCTGTCAAAGATATAAGCGGCGGCGCGGGCGGCGGCGCGGGCGGCAGCGCGGGTAGAGGCGGAGACGGCGGCGGAATACCGATAATGACGGAAGTTGGGCATACTGAGAGAAGAGAATACACAAGCGACGGTTCGACCGAGTATTGGGATGAGTACGTCGTTGATTATTACTATGTATCTGCCCGGATCAACGCAAGCGCGGGCGGGGGCTTAGACGGCATAGGAAATCTGTTGTTTGGAAAAACACTGATAGATAACGTCCAAACAGCGGATATGTTTCTCCCCAGCTCGCCATCAAACCCAAGCCCCATGTACCAGTACGGCGTTCCCGGCGTAAAAGTTTTGCTGACAAGTTACCTGTCAACGATAGGCATAGGCGGCGCCCCCAAACTGCCCGCGCTTGCCTATTATCCCCACCATAAGGATTTCAATATAACGAGCTTTGAGGGCGGCGCCGGCGGGAACAACCGTAACGCGGTACGCGGCGGCAATTCCGGAAACGGCTATGTCCGCATCTATTCATTGAATTAGGATTAAGGGCGAAGCCCTTAATCTCCGGGGTTTGACAAGCTCAACGCGGGGCGTCGGGCTTATCAAACCCCAGTGTGGGATTCGGTGAGATTGTAACGTCCCCCCCCCCCCCCACAACCATAAAAATATATACGCAAAAATAAACTCATAGTAGGAGGAAACCATGAGTAAGGAAACGCCCGCGTACTACGCGGTGATACCGGCAAGCGTACGTTATGACGGCAGGCTATCGGCCAACGCCAAGCTGCTGTACGGCGAGATAACCGCGTTTTGCAACAAAAATGGCCATTGCTGGGCTGGCAGCAAGTATTTTGCGGACCTGTATAAAACGTCCGTGAGTTCCGTGCAGCGCTGGATCAAGGAACTGATGAACGCGGGGCATATCTCTGTTAGTTATATATATACGACCGGTACGAAAGAGATAGAGTCACGAATTATAAAGATTGTAAAGAAGAAACCAGACTCCAAAAATGAATATACCCCTGAGCAAAAATGCGATGAGGCGGGTTCAAAAATGTATGCAGGTGTATTCAAAAATGAATACACCCCTGAGGAAAAAGACGATGAGGTGTATTCAAAAATGCATACAGGTGTATTCAAAAATGCGAGAGATAATATTAAAATTAATATAACTTCTTCTTCTGAATCTTCTTCTTCTGAGATTCCGGCGATTCAAAATAAAAGTCCAGAAGAAGAAGACGAAAAAAAAGAAACCGTAAAAAAAAAAGACCTGCGGACTTTATTTTTCAAAGTAGACGCGGCTTTTATATTCGACGATCATTTTTATTCCAGGGCTATGCAGTTTCTTGAAACCCACGAATTGCCGGACTCATATTTAAGCTGGCTTTATGAAAAATGCAAAGAGAATAAACCGCGAAACTTAAAGAATTATTATTACAAACTCTTTTTTTCGGAGCAGATGACAAGGCTTTTCAAACAAGAAGCGCCGGGCAAACCTGAAGCGGTTTACGAACCATGCCCCGTTTGCGGTGAGAAAGTATCGAGCGATGAAAAAAACTGCCCCTATTGCCGTTTCAGGATGAGCGATAAAAACGACAATCAAAAGATAAACGCGGCGCGGGAAATACACCGGAAGAGAACGGCGGAAGTAGAGGCGCTGAGAAAACAGGGAACGGGCACGGCGGCTTTAATTAAAGGCGTCAGTGAAATAAAAAAGCGCTATGAAAACAGCGCATAAAAAATTTTAACAGGAGAGGAGAAAATTATGGCAAGCATGAACTATGTCATTCTGGCGGGAAGGCTAAAAACGGACGCGGTAAAACGCGCGGCAAAGGACGGCGGAACATTCTACACGGTAACGCTTTGCGTAGACGATTACAAACTGGAGAACGGTGTGTGGCGGGAAACGAAAGGCGAGATCGAATTAACGGTCGGCGAGGCGAAGGCGAAAAACATTGAGGCGGCGCTGGTAAAAGACGCGCTGATTGCCATTGAGGGCAGACTCGGTCAGCGCTTGCGTCAGGGCAAAGATGGAAATACATATTCTAATTTGCTTGTCCGTGTACAGTCCGTAATTCCGCTCGAAGAAGACGCGGAAGGTTACGCGGGAAGAGAGGAAGCGGAAGAGTATTTTGACGCGGCCGCATTAGGAATTTAGAGGGGGAGAAAAATGAACCATCTTAATTCGATTATTGTCGAGGGTAATCTTGTGAGGGACGTTGATTTTCGCGTAACGAAAAGCGGGAAACCCGTGTCGTCTTTTAGCGTCGCGGTGAGCCGTAGTTACAAATCGGACGGTGAATACCGGCGTGAGACATCTTTTTTCGAGGTAGAGGCGTGGGGCCGCAATGCGGAAGTAAGCAGGAGCATGGGAACGAAGGGCCGCTTGGTCCGCGTGGCGGGCCGGCTGCGACAGGATCGCTGGCAAGATACGGAAGGCGGAAACCACTCCAAAGTGCTAATCGCAGCGGAACACCTTGATTTCGCGCCGGAATGTAAAGGTTGTAAGAAGCAAGAAGAGGAGTCGCCGGAAGAAAGCGCTTATGAAGAAGCGGCGGTGGAAGAGTAAAGAGAGCGTGAGAATTTTGCGTGTATTTCCCCGGCGGACGAACGCGACACCTATAGACGAATTGGCGCATATAGGCAGTCCTGATCTTTTTTCAAATCATCTTGAGATTGATAGGGTGCATATATCGGTAACTTTTTCATGGGATATGCCTGAGGCCGAGCGGCTTTATAAGGAGTGGAGCGCGATCGCGCCCGTTGAGATCGGCGGTCCTGCTACCGGAGCAAGGGGTGAAGATTTCACTCCGGGGAAGTATCTGAAACAGGGATACGTGATAACAAGCCGCGGCTGCCCAAATCGCTGCTGGTTCTGCGGAGTGTGGCGGCGTGAAGGGGGCGCGGTTCGTGAATTACCGGTAACGGAAGGCTGGAACATTCTTGATGATAACCTGCTTGCCTGTAGCGGCATCCATATCAAAAAAGTTTTCGCTATGCTGTCGAAACAAAAACACCGTCTTTTTTTTACCGGAGGATTGGAAGCCGCGAGGTTGAAACCGTGGCACGTTGAAGAGCTGGTCAGGCTAAAGCCGGCGGAAATCTTTTTTGCGTACGACACGCCTGACGACAGGGAACCGCTTTATGAAGCGGGGAAACTGCTGAAGGCGGCGGGATTCAATAGCTGTAATCCGTTGCGCGCCTATGTACTGATAGGATACCCCGGCGACACTTTTGAGAAAGCGGAAAACCGTCTTTTCGACTGCCTGAACGCGGGCTTTACGCCTATGGCGATGCTCTACCGGGACAAAACAGGCGAGCGCGATCCAGCCTGGGTCAAGTTTGCGTGGCCGTGGGCGCGGCCGGCGATAATACACAGCAAGCAGAGGGAACGGAAAAATAGTGAAAAAAAGATGGGGATTGAACTTAGTGAAGAAGCAGGGGAAAAGAAAGGGTAAAAAATGAACAACAAAATTATTGTGGTAGATATGTTTTGTGGGGCCGGTGGAGCTTCGGGGGGAATTGATCAAGCCCTGGAAGAACTGTGTATTAAAGCCCGGATGTTTGCTATCGATCATTGGTCGGTCGCCGTAAGTACCCATGCAAGAAATATACCCCATGCGGAGCATATCTGCGAACCAATAGAAAAAATAGACCCGCTAAAAATATTTCCAAAAAGAAAAATTGATCTGCTCTGGGCTTCCCCGGAATGTACTCATTTCTCTATCGCCAGAGGGAAAAAGCCTGGCAACGATCAGAAGCGGACTTCTCCATGGCGGATTATCGAATGGATGGAAAAATTAGAGGTGAAACATTTGATCATGGAGAATGTGAAAGAATTCCAGGACTGGGGGCCTCTGGACGAAACCGGACACCCTATACAATCAAAAAAAGGCGCAATTTTCAGAGCGTTCCTCCATGCAATGCGGAGCCTGGGGTATACAGTTGATTTTCAGATTCTTAATTGCGCCGATTACGGGGACCCTACCGCAAGAAACCGGTTTTTCCTCCAGGCGGTTAAGGGTAAGGCAAAAATTTCGTGGCCTACACCTACCCACATGGAAAGCGAGTACAATGTATTTGGCCTTCCAAAATGGCGGCCCGCCAGGGAGATCATCGACTGGTCAATTATCGGAGAATCTATTTTTGACCGGAAAAAGCCCCTGGTAGAAGCAACGCTAAAACGGATCGAACACGGGATACGCAGATTTTGGGGTCCTTATGCTGAACCGTTTTTGATCTCCCTGTACGGTACTGGAATGTCCCGCTCCCTGGATCGGCCCCTGCCAACGGTAAGGACATCGGGCAAGCATAGCGCCCTTATTCAGCCGTATCTTATAAATAATTATGGGCAAAGTCTCTCATTGGACATAAACGATCCCCATCCTACGGTTACGGGATCACAGCATACCGGACTTATTGAACCGTTTTTATCTTGTTATGATACGGCAAAGCGGGCATATCGTTTAGCAAACCCGATTCCAACCCTGGGAACCGGAAAATCTGCCTCTGTTGATGATCCTCCGGATACCGTGGTTGCAAAAGATAGGTTTGCGCTGATTGATGGAGACCGGTATTTTTTTGATATACGCTATCGGATGTTGTTACCGCATGAGCTTTCCGCCGCCCAGGGGTTCCCCAGGTATTATATTTTCGAAGGGACAAAAACCGAAGTAATACGACAGATAGGCAATGCGGTCCCGGTGAGTACGGCAAGGAATTTGTCCAGGGCAGCCCTTATTCAATATCTGAAGGAGGCTGCCTGATAGTTGTCGAGAGTGTTAATTTTGTCAGACAACAAAACAGGCAAAGCGGCGGTGGAATAAAGACGAAACGGGAGCCCGCCCCTGTTCTACACCAGCGCGTCCTCATCGAAAACTACGTAGTTATGGACGATGCCTTTTTTATCCGTCCAGTCGCAGCATCCTGAGAAATCATTTATTTTTTTTGCGGACATCAGGTACATACCCGCGAGAACTGTGCGGAATTCGCTGCCGTGCCAGGCGCGTTCTTTCATAAGCGGGTCGTCGAAACGTCCCATAAACCATGATTTTTTGTAGCATGGAAAAGCATACTTCCTAATGGCGTCTTTCATAGCCCACCAATAGACGCCGAATTCCTTATACCAGCGTTTGTCATTTTTTAACATTTTGCAAACATTGCGGGATTGAAGCATAGCGTAATCATCCCGCGGTATATGGATTCTTTTTTCCAAACCAGAAACAAACTCATCGGTAAAATGCATATTAACCTCCATGCTTGGCCGGCGGTCTGCCGCCGAGCCTGCCGTTAGCGCGGCTTGCGGCGGCCTTTTTCACTGATTTAGCCTGACCGCCGAGCCTGCCGAAAATACTTTTAGCCCTGCCGACATCTCCCGACAATTCGTTGACAACGGCGGTACGGATGAAGCGTTCCGTGTTCCCCGGAATTCTATCCAGCAGGTCTGCCGGCAGGTCAACAGTTATCAAGGGCATAAAAAGAGGATAATCTAACCTGATGGGATATGACAAGCGAGTACTGAAATAAAAAGGGCGGATGCGGGAGGATATACGTGTGCGGATATTCAAAACCACATGGTTCAGCCGGCTTGCCGCTAAAGAAGGCATAAGCGATGAGGAGTTGAAAGCGCTTGTTGACAGCCTTGAACACGGTGAGGCGGAGGCGGACTTAGGAGGGGGCGTATACAAGCAGCGCATAGCGAGGGCGGGCGGCGGCAAGTCAGGCGGATACCGTGTAATAGTATATTTTAAGAGTGAGTACCGGTCATTTTTTGTTTACGGATATGCGAAGTCTGACAGGGAGAATATAAATAAGAATGAGCTAAAGTATTTCAAAAATGCCGCGAAA
>JAIRMP010000103.1 GCA_031258615.1 Spirochaetaceae bacterium
CATTAAATCACTGGCCGTGCGCATGGACCGGCATGTGGAGAATACTCGGGCCGCGGCTGATTTCCTAAAGCGCCATGAAGCGGTGAAGCGCCTATATTACCCGGGCTTACGGGATTGTCAAGGCTATGAGGTCAATGGCCGGCAGGCCAAAAACGGGGGCGCCATGCTTTCCTTTGAGTTGCGGGAAGGCTATGATATCAAGGCGTTTTTTGAGGGCCTGAATCTGATTATTCTGGCGGAAGCCTTGGGGGCGCGGAATCCCTGATTTGTCATCCGGCCACCATGACCCATGCCGCCATTCCCGAGGATATCCGTCAAGGGATGGGCATCACCGACGGGCTGATCCGCTTGTCGGTGGGGATTGAACATATAACGGATATCCTTGGGGATTTGGAGCATGCTTTTCAAGCCGGCAAAATCAGATGATGACGCCGCCGCCAATAACCACATCCCCGTCGTAGAGCACCACGGCCTGGCCCTTGGTAATGGCTCTTTGGGGGCTGTCAAACTCCACATGGATGGAATCCGGGCCTGTCTGCCGCAGGATCGCGGGCTGTTCCGGCTGTTTATAGCGGATTTTTGCCTGAACCCGCAGGGGCGTGTCCAGTTTATCGAAGGGGATGAGGTTGATGTGTTCCGCGGTGAGCGTTTTTTGATAAAGGGCGTTGGGTTCTCCCAGGACGACGGTGTTGCTTGACGCGTCGACAGAACATACATAGAGAGGGGCCGGCGTGGATATGCCGAGTTTTTTCCGCTGGCCCACGGTGTAATGGATGATCCCTTTATGTTCCCCCAGATCCGCTCCGGACATATCTTTAAAACGGCCTTTGGGACACGGGCGGCCGGTGTATTCCTCGATAAACGCGGCATAACCGCCGCCGCGCACGAAGCAGATGTCCTGGCTGTCGTGTTTCTGGGCGTTTACGAATCCATGGGTCCGGGCAATATCCCGCACTTGGGTCTTTTGCAGATCTCCCAGGGGGAAACGGGTATGGGCCAGATGGTTTTGCGTCATGGTATACAGGACATAACTTTGATCCTTGGACTGGTCGGCGCCTTTTTTCAGGAGATATCGGCCGCCGGTTCGGTCGTATTCTATGCGGGCGTAGTGGCCTGTGGCGATAAAATCGCAGCCCAGCTCCCGCGCCCGCCGGAAAAAACGGTCAAATTTCAGATACCGGTTGCAATCTATGCAAGGGTTGGGGGTCAAACCCCGTTGATAGGCCCCGATGAACCGTTCAATGACTTGCGTTTTAAAGGTATCGGCGAAGTTAAACACAAAAAAAGGGATATCCAGGCGCATGGCCACGGCTTGAGCATCCTGGGCGTCATCCAGGGAACAGCAGCTTCTTTCCCGACTGATGCCCAGGTCTTCGTTATTAAACAATTTCATCATAGCGCCGGTGCAGTCAAAGCCTGCCCGGATCAGCAGCAAGGCGGAGACGGAACTGTCTACGCCGCCGCTCATGGCAATCAACGCTCGGTGGCTCATTTTACGGTTACTCTTCACACCCCAGCCAGTGTCGCTATATCCCGGTGAAGGTGGGGGCTGGGACCCCAACGACTGCCGGCTAAACGGACCCCATCCCCCACCTTCACCGGGATCAGGCACATATTCACTGAACTGTAACATTTTGCGGGCTCCTTTGTTTTTTTTTGAGGATGTGTGGGCTTGAAACACCTATAATACCTATGATACAATAGGATATGTTCTCTAAGAGGTGAAGGAATTGAGGATTTCAACCAAAGGCCGGTACGCGCTTCGGATGCTGGTGGACTTGGCGGAACACAAAGACGACGGATTTATTGCCCTCAAGGATATTGCGGCGCGGCAAGTCATTTCCAAGAAATATCTGGAGCAGATTGTCGCGATCTTGAATCATTCTAATATTCTTCGCACGAACCGGGGATATCAGGGCGGATATATGCTGGCGCAAGCGCCTGAAAAATATACGGTTGGGCAAATCCTCAGGCTCACCGAGGGAAGCCTTTCCCCTGTCACTTGTATGGATGAAGGCCCAAACCGATGCAATCGCAGAGGATATTGCAAAACCTTGCCCATATGGCAGGGGTTGAACAAGGTGATGACCGGATATCTGGACAGCATTACCCTCCAGGATATCCTGAATGATTACCGGACGGCGGGCTCGGATGAATACTCTATATGACTATTATAACGCATCGGCGGAAAAAATTTCGACGGTAGAAATTTTTTTCTTTCCAGCGAGGCGCTATATCCCGGCGAGTGGTGAGGCTGGGACCCCATCGTACCGCGTGTATGGCGCGCCACCGGCGCGCCATACAGCGGCAAGCCGCTACGCGGCTTGTGTTAAACAACGACCTGAAAAGGCTGTCCTTGTAAACCCCGCTCATAACCCCATCCTACCACTTTTTTGTCTGACGGTATAGACACCGTTGTTGCGGGGGTCGGCGGCAGGCGGCAAGCCGCCGTCATTGCGAGCGTTGTTGTGGGGGTAGGCGGACGGCGAGGGTGTCTTATGCGCGGCGTCACGCCCGGCAGCGGCGCTTGCTCACGAACACGCCGCCCTTCACCCATGATTCCGCCCGATTACGGCGGCGCTAAAAAATACCGATATATTTGTTATGGGATGTTTATACCGGTTAAAGAACGCTTGTTTATGTGTTTTTATCTGTATCTGCGCCGCGGCCTGCACATTTGATTACGGCCAGGAGGAATCTGTCGAATCGCCGTACCCTGACATAACGATGGAGGAACTGGAATATGCCAGGGTGCGCAAGGGCTCGCTGATCGCCCGTTTGCAGGCCGAGTTTGCCGAACGCTACGAGAAACGCCGCCGCATGGAATTGAAAAACTACAGTTTTGAGCAGTATAATACTGCAAATGAAGAAATTGACGCTGTCGGATCGGGCGGCAGCGCGACGGTGGAGTTGGACACCAGCAATATCCACATGTTCGACGGTGTGGAAATAACCGTGGATACCGAAGACCTGGCGCTGGAAACCGTCAGGCTTGATTGGGAGGATGGCAAGAAGTCGCTGAAAGGCGGTGAAAATGATGCTGTCAGGGTTGAGCAGTCCAACGGCACCAATTTTGACGGCGTAGGCTTTTCGGCGGATGTCCGTTCGCGGACCTGGGCGTTTTCGTCCAGCGCTTCAGGTGTTTACGTGCATGAGGACGAGGAGGACGAGGATGGGGAGGAAAGTCAGGACTCAGGCGGCAGCGGTGAGTCTGAAGCCGGTATGACCGAAGCGGAGGAAATTTCCGGCACTTAGACCACATCCGGCGCACAGGATCTTCCCGGACGGGTGCGCCGTGAACCGGTTAAATGTATGTCAAATTCAGCGTGTTTAGGGAAATTACGACTATGAGAAAAGGCATTATTTTATCATGTATATTTTTCGTTGCAGGGACGCTTTTTGTCTTTGGCGCCGAAACTTTTACGTTTAAGGCGGACAAGATGAGCGGAAATAAGGCTACAGGAAAGGAAGCTACGATCTTGACCGGCAACGCCGAGGTCCGTTCCGATAACCTGCTGCTGAAAGCGGAGAGGATTGAGTTGTTGGGTAAAGACAACAACTTGATAGATTGTTCCGGTTCCGTTTGGGGAAACCAGGAAGAAAAAGGAATTTTTTTCAGAAGTGACAGGATGATATACGACCGCGACAAGAAAATTGCCTACCTGGAAGGTAATTCAACTCTTGAGGACAAAAAAAACGAGGTTGTTGCGCGGGGACGCTATATAGAATATGATGAAAATTCCGAAATAACCGTATTTCAAATATCAGTGCGGCTTTTTAAGAACAATATGGTATGCCGCTCGGAATATGCCGTCTACCGCAGGAACGAAAAGCTTCTTGATCTTTCCGGTTATCCGGTGGTGTATAAAAAAAATGATGAATTTCGGGCCGACAAAATAAGGGTAGACCTGGACACTGATGATGTTATCATGGAAGGTTCCGTGGCAGGTTCAATCAAGGAATAGTAATGGGTCTTCTGGAAAAATGCATTATTTCTCTGGAAGCGGAAGCGAACAAGCTTGAAGGGCGCGCCGTTCTTTCCGCGGCGCCGGACACGGCCCCGCCGGCGGCTCAGGCGAAAGATGCACAGGGCGCGGCTGTAGACGCCGCCAGGCAGCCTTTGCCGGCGGAAACCGCCGTAGCGGTGTCTCCTGACACAAGCGGCGTCTCGCCTGTAGACGGCGCGGACGAGAAGGATCATAAAGGGTTTGAAAATTTACGCCACAATAAAGGCGGCAAGGTTCTGGTTACAGACTACATTGATCGGCGGAAATCGGAACGCACAACGGACAGGCGGCAAACCAAAAGGCAAACAGAAGGGTTAAATACGCTTAACAGTGTAGATTTGCGCAAGAATTTTGGCGCAAAAGAAATAGTCCGCGGCGTCGGCTTTTCCATAAAGGGCGGCGATGTTGCCGGGCTGTTGGGGCCAAACGGCGCGGGCAAGACGACGATATTCTATATGATTGTCGGTTTTTATAAACCCACCACAGGCGATATAAAACTGAACAATGTAAGCATAATACACGGCCCTATGTACCGGAGGGCCAGGATGGGTATAGCCTACCTGCCGCAGGAAGCCTCTATTTTTCGTAAACTAACGGTGGAACAAAATATATGGGCCATACTGGAAAGCCGGAAGGACATCAAGAAAAAGCAAAAAAAACAAAAACTTGACGAGTTGATAACGGAGTTTGGCATAGAACGGATCCGTAAACAGTACGGCTACACCTTGTCCGGCGGGGAACGCCGCCGCACGGAAATTGCCCGCGCCCTTGCCATCGATCCCAAATTTCTGCTTCTCGATGAACCTTTTGCCGGCATAGACCCGATGGCCGTGTCCGAAATTAAGCAGATCATCAAACGCCTGGCCGAAAACGGCATAGGCATCCTGATAACCGATCACAATGTCCGTGATACGCTGGAGATAACAAACGCCGCCTTTATCATAAACCGCGGCAGCATAGTGGCCAGAGGCACCCGCGACCATATCCTTGAAAATAAAATCGTCCGTGATGTGTATCTCGGCTCCGACTTCAAAATGTGATTCGTAAATTTTATAAATTTGTCAAGTTTTATTCCGTTCTGCCAGAATAGCGGCTTGCTGCACCCCTCCTGCCGGTTTATCTTCACATCCTCTGTAACCCGCTTGCATAAAATTACGGCGTATAATATAGTAACGCTATGGGCCGGTATTTGGTGAGAAAATGGCTTTTTTATGCGGCAGCGGCGTATCTCGCGCTTGCCACAGTGGGAATGTTTACGTTTATATCCTTGGGCGCCCCTTATTTTGAAGACCCCGCGGGTAAAATGACGGACAAAAGCGGCCTCTTAACCGCCGTCACCCATCCTGTTGACTGTCTGGTAACAATCAGCGCCATAAAAACCCGGCAATTTTCTCCGTTACGTCACGATCCGCTTCGTATGTTAATGCCGGTAATCTCTTTCACCGCCGGAGCGGGCCTTTTGTATGCGGCCGTTAGGTTTATTACCAAAACTGCGGCGCATAACATAAAAAACACCATTCTTTTGAAACTTCGAATTTGATCCCTGATTTGACAGCAGCATAATTTTTCTCGTTACACGGCTATTAAGCGTCTGAAAACATACATGGGTTTTTCATTCATGTTACAGTTTTGTTTTCATGAGCTGTTTGCTGTTCATCAAAACAGGAGTATTCATTATGAATCTATTTTGGAAAATTTTTTTGCTAACCTTAGCGGCCGCGCTTGTATTGGTACTAATCGTCGGCTGTGCATTGGCGTTTTATTATAATTCAGCCGGTGTTTTCTATCGGGCAATTCAGTATGCCCTTGTGATTGGTTTGGGCGTATGCGGAATCCTCGCCCTTGTCGTTGTGCCTATCGATCTCTATATCGAATATAGAAAAATGCGGAGGAAATAAACGGTCGACAAAGCCGAACCTTGAAAGCAAAACCAAAGAATAGACTTGTTCGACAACCCGGTTGGTTGTCTCACAGTCTTGCAGTTTTTCAGGTTTCAGCCTTACAAAACTGCGTTTTTTAATGGAAGTGGGCGCGGAAACTGAAGTTTCCAAACAACTCTAATATGTTTTCAGGGAACTTGTTGAGGTCATAACGGCGCTCGTCCCGCGCTGAATCGGGATATTACTTACGTATGATAACCGTATTTTATCACGGTTTAATTAAATGATAAGGAGTAACACATTGAAAGATGCGAATAAAACACCGCGGGGGAAAGTGCCGCCGCGGCAGGACAAGGAACTTGAACTCATTCCCAATAAAAAATATTGCTTGACTCGGCAAATGTACCTGTTTCGGGAACAGCAAGTCAGCCCGCAGGTCAATGACTATTTGACGATAGGCGCTGTTGTTACCTATCTGAAATCCGGGGAATTAGTTGAAGAGAACAATGTGCGTATGCCCTGGGTATATGTGCGAAGTGAAAAGCAAAAGAAAGCGGACATGGGAAAGGGCCGGGAAGGCTGGTGCTTCTCCCATTATTTACAAGCGGTAGAAGACGAGGAGACCGGCGTATGACGATTGCCAAAATGTTTGAACAAAGCGCCGTTTTAACGGTGCTTGGAATGACAGTTGTGTTTGCTTTTTTGTGGGTTATGATAATCTGCCTGAACATGACCGCAAAGCTGGTGCATAAAATGGGCTGGGATAAGGATGTGAGGCCGCCGCTGAATACCGCTATCCCTCCAAAAAACACAAGCTGGGAGGCAGGGCCGGAAATTACCGCCGCTATAACAGCGGCGGTAATAGAATACCGGAGACAAGTGGAGGCGTCATGAATGAAGGTTATGTACTCTATATGTCTCTGCTGATACTCCTTTAACAGAACGTTAAACGAAACATTTTGTATAACGTTACCTGTAAAAGCAAATTGAGTACCGGCTGGTCAGGCAAGCCTGTCGGAGCGGCGGCGCAGCATCAGGTCGGCCAGGACGATGGCCGTCATCGCTTCCACGACAGGCACGGCGCGCGGGCACACACAAAGATCGTGCCGCCCGCCTATCTCAAGCTCAACTTCCCGGCCAAACCTGTCAACCGTGAGCTGTTTCTTCGCGATTGATGGAACCGGTTTGAACGCGGCACGGAATACGAGTTCCGCGCCGTTTGATATGCCTCCCAGGACTCCGCCCGCACTGTTGCCTGAATAGGCGACAGTGCGGGCGGAGCCAGGCGGGCATCCTCCGGGAAGGGGTCTGTCGTTGTTTTGTGAGCCGGTTAGGCGTGAGGCGGAGAAGCCCGCGCCAAATTCTATGCCTTTGACAGCGCCCAACGATATGACGGCCTGGGAAATCAGTGCGTCCAGCTTGTCGAAAACAGGATCGCCCAGCCCTGCGGGCAAACCCTGAACACGACATTCCACAACTCCGCCTGCGCTTTCGCCGGCATCGCGTAGTTCTTCTATTTTGGCCGCGATTCTGTCCGCCGTGCGGCGGCATGGAACACGGAATATGTTTTTTTCCGCTTCGTTGGGGTCAAAATTATCCGAGTCCGGCGACGGCGCCTCTATTCCGGCGATCGCCTGCGTCCATGCATGGATCGTAACGCCGCTTCCGGTTAGTAAGACGCGGGCGACAGCGCCAGCCGCTACACGCGCCGCAGTTTCACGGGCAGAACTGCGCCCTCCGCCACGGTGGTCACGGAAGCCGTATTTAATGTCCCATACAATATCGGCGTGACCGGGTCTGTATACATCTTTCAGTTTGTCGTAATCCGCCGATCGCTGCGCCATATTGCGTATAACTATTGCGATGGGCGTGCCGAGGGTACGCCCTTCAAAGATACCTGAGAGGATTTCCGGTTCGTCCGCCTCCCGGCGCGATGTCGAGACTCCCCCGCCGCCGGGGCGCCGCCGTGCCAGATCGCGCCGTACCGTCTCCACATCCAGTAGCAGGCCGGCGGGGCAGCCGTCAACGACACAGCCCACCGCCGCTCCGTGCGATTCGCCAAACGTAATAACCTTGAAAACCTGCCCAAAACAATTGCCGCTCATAAGGATTAGGATATGGGTTTTTGTATATGGAAACAAGAAGCCGGGCAACGGATAAACGCATACCAATGCAATTTGTACAAATGATATTATTTTGACGGAATTATTGCCGCCCATACTTCATAAGTCACCGAGACAGCCCACAGCGGCGCTATTTTGACAGGAGCCTTTTGTCTCCGGAGCGCCGCGTCAGGCCCTGTAGATCGAGAAAATCAAGAATGGCGAGACTCAGTTTTCTGTTTACGCCTATAGCGTCCCGCAGGGCAGCGACAGTTATATCTCCCATTGAGGATAATATTTTAATGAGGTTGTCCCGCAGCTCACGAGAGAACAGCAGTTCCCCGTCTATCATCCACAGTTCTTCCCGCTCCCGCAGGTACGCGGCTGCCCTCTTTATGTCCTGATACGGACGCCCCAGCCTGCTTTCAAGTTCCCGCAATTTTAGAAGGTTGAAGCCGGACGCCGCCGCCTCCTGCTTGATCCGCCCGGCAAGCTCCAGCAGCTTCTTGTCAACAGACTGGCTGAAGTCCGCTGCCCGGTAACAGGTTTTCCCCTGCGCGGCGACGGGCGAGATAATGTTCCTTGCCGCCATCATGCCGGCCAGGTCTTTGAAATCCATGCCCTTGATCCGGACAGAGCCGTGAACACTGTCCATGGACGCGGACAATTTCTCCACATCCATACCGGCCAGTTCCGGGTACTTTGCGTGAAACTCACGCAGAAGCCGTAGCGCCCGCCTCCCGGCCCGTTCAAAGGTTTCTGCCGCGATAAAGTTACGTGAAGCCCCGAATTCAAGAACGCCGTACTTATCAGGCTCGCGGGACATCTCGCCAATGCACACGTCAAAGTAGTCCCTGTCCATCTGGGACAGTTCATGGAGGCCGGACAAACTTATCACGCCCCTGTCGTGCACGATCGCGGCAAGCAGGGCCGCGGGCGTGAAATCGGCGGCAAGCGCCTCGGTAATCACGGCCTTCGCTTCGCGGTCAGCCTTGCCCCGGGCGGGCTCGGCATTCGCCAGCACGATCCGCCCTCCCCCTATGGTAACGAGGGGGCTGTAAAACCGTATCACGAACCGCTGCCCGGCCACAGCCGCTATCGGGTATTCGGTCAAAATCTGCGCGGGCCCGCCGTTCCCCGGCAGGATGCCGGATTTCTTTTCACCGCCGTCCATTCTGAGCAGCGCGATTCTGGCAACCACGTCTGCGGTTCCGGCATGAAGCCGCACCCTCTGCCAATGCGTTACCGGCTCGGAGGCCGAAGGCAGCACCGAAAGCCACGCGCTCATGCAACGGGTAGCGATGAACGCCCCTCGGGCGCAGAGGGCGTCCCCTCTCTTCAAATCATCCTGGGAAACAGAGGACAGGTTGACCGCCGCCCGCTGGCCGGCCGTAACGGAAGCGGTCTTCGCCCCGTGAGATTGCAGCGAGCGAACCCGCGCTGACGCACCGCCGGGCAGGATGTCGACCTCATCACCCTCCGAAACGCTGCCCTGGTAGGCGACGCCGGTTACCACAGTGCCGAACCCCTTCTTGCTGAAAACCCGGTCTACCGGGAAAAAGAACGCGCCCCGGCTGTTTCGCGGCGGTATTTTCTCCACAATCCTTTCCATTTCCGCCAGCAGGAGCGGAATACCTTCCCCGCTTACCGCCGAAACAGGTATGATTGGCGCGCCGTCAAGGCAGGCGCCCCGCGTCAGGTCGAAGGCTTCCGAGGCCGCCAGCTCAAGGGTTTCCTCGTCCGCCAAATCCTTCTTTGTCAGCGCCACAAGCCCGAACCTGACCCCCAGAATATTGAGGATATCGAGGTGTTCCCGCGTCTGCGGCATCACCCCTTCGGTCGCCGCTATCACCAGTATGGCCGCGTCCATGCCCGCGGCCCCGGCGGCCATCTGCCGTATAAAGCGCTCGTGCCCGGGGACATCTATGATGCTGACGGTCTTGCCGCCGGGCAGACGGAGCGGGGCAAAGCCGAGCTCTATCGTGATACCCCGGCGCTTCTCCTCCTCAAGGCGGTCGCAGTCTACGCCGGTCATCGCGCGGACAAGCGCCGTCTTGCCGTGGTCTATATGCCCCGCCGTGCCAAAAATAAACGGATACTCCATCTCAACCTGCTTTACCGCCAAAGTATGCCCCAAACGGCCAGTCCCGCCAAGCAGGGCACCCAGCCCCCACACCAACGGTAGGAGTTTGCGGTAAGCCAGCCGCCTTCAGGCGGCTGAGACCACCGACCCGCGTGTGGGTTGTGCCGCCGGCACAACCTCACAGCGGCAAGCCGCTTCGCGGCTTGAGGCGCAAAGTCCTATGGCAAGCCTACGGCTTGCCACGATTGCTTCGGCGCTACGCGCTTCGCAATGACGGCGCTACGCGCTTGTTCAACCCACCATAGAAAGCCGCCCGGCGACTCACTATTAACTACTTGACCACGCTGAGTCTCGTGTCGCCGTGAGCGCCGACAACCTCTTTTCGTTTGGGGTTCACCGTCAAATCCATCGCTTCAAGTGGCAGCGCGCCCAGCAGCACCTCCGTCTCGCCGGGAAGGACTACCGCTTCGCAATCGGCCTTCCGGTTCTTCCAACAAATCCGTACCATCTCCGTTACCTGGCTGGGGACTTTTCCCCCGCCGGCAAGGGTAGTGTCAAGGGTTTCCTCCACCCGCAGCCCCAGCTTTTCCCGGGTTGCCTCGTTGATGACAAGCGTCCACGCGCCGGTGTTCACCACCGCGTTCACCGTCAGCCGCCTGACCTGCTCCTGAGGTATATAACCCCGGTTCGCGACTTCGTGATCCCCGATGTTTACCAGGGTAATTTCCGTTCTTACTTCTCCCATAAAAATCTCCTTACCGCCAAAATATATGGTTAATAGTTATTAGTTAATAATGCGAATCAAGGGTTGAAGTAAAGGCAAACGGCACAAAAGGTTGTAAGCTTAATGTACTATGTTGAACGACATTAAACTGATAGAACTCTATTGTACCGTCTGCTATTATTATGATAGCGCATTAGCCGCCCAAGCTCAACGGATGAGTAACAACGACCGTCCGGTTTTCACGGATGCCGAATGCC
>JAIRMP010000142.1 GCA_031258615.1 Spirochaetaceae bacterium
CGGTTTTCGTATTGAAAACCAGAATTTTTTTCTTAATGAGGGAGATAATAATGAAAAAGATCATTTCTCTTGCAGTCGTACTGTGCGCCCTTGCCGCGGGCGCGGCATCCGCCCATGAATTTTTTGTGATTACCGACGTTAAAGCGCCAAAAGCGGGAGACACTGTTCCACTTTACCTGCTTTCCACCCACTACTTTACGGTAGGCGAGGAACTTGAAGACATCAAGTACAACAAGGTCTATGCCCGTCAAAACGGCAGACGCTCAGGCGCCCTTCCATTGAAAACGAACAGTGACCGTGTATGGTACGAAACGGAATTCAAACTTATGGGAAACGACCCGGTGATCATAGAGGCTGATCGGGCCGCAACATATACCTGCGTGTTTACCGATGGTTCCCGCGCCGAGGGGACGCCTAATGAAATAAAGGCGGCAAACCCCGAAAAATCCATATCGGAAGTGAGATTCCTACACAAGGTTTCAAAAACATATTTAAATCCGGACAGGAATGACACGTCTTTTTCTACGCCGCTGGGGTATACGCTTGAAATAGTTCCACTTGACAACCCGGCGCGGCTTAAAAAAGGTTCCAAGGCAAAATTCCGGGTGATTTACAACGGGCAGCCGCTTCCGGGCGCCAAGGTCTGGGCTACCTATGACTACTACGATTATAAGACCATGAACGCCTACGAGCAGACGGGAAGCACGGACAGCAAGGGTGAAGTTACTTTCAGGATCAGCAATAGTGGTATATGGATTGTCGGCCTGCGCGATTCCCGCACATCTACATTTCAGGGCTTTAATACAACGGAAAACAACGACTCTATCGTAGTTTTTACCGTACAGTGATCATCAGGTCCGGCGTCAGGTTGAGGGAGGAGAGTATCTCTTTTTTGAACGAGGCGTACTCCGGCGATATGGGGAAGTCCCCCGTCCGGGCGCGGACGGGGGCAATGTCAAGGCGGCGCGTTATTTCGCCGGGGCTGCCGGTCATTATGTACACGGTGTCCGAGAACAGCAGGGCCTCGTCAACATCGTGGGTGATGAAGAATGTTGACAGCTTCATGCCGGCGGCGATCTCCCTGTACCAGCGGCGCATACGGAGCCGGGTTATCGCGTCCAGCGCGGAAAACGGTTCATCGAGGAGGATCACGGGGTTGTTCATCATGCAGGTACGGAGCAGCGCCGCCCGCTGTCTCTCTCCGCCTGAAAGCTGGCGCGGGAAATAGTTTTCACAGCCGGCAAGGCCGAAGCGCGGGAAGTACCCCGCCGCAAACCTGCGCGCCTCTTTCCGCGGCGTCCGGCGGATCACGAGCGGCAGTATCACGTTGTCCAGCACGGTCCGGTATTCCAGCAGCAGGTCTTTTTGCGGCATATAGGAGAGGCGGCCTGAAACGCCGGTTACATCCTCGCCGGAAAGGTATACGCGGCCTCCGTCCGGCCTGGCTACTCCGGCAAGGACGTTGAACAGCGTGGTTTTGCCCACGCCGGAATGTCCCAGAAGCGATATGAAGCCGCCGGGGTACAGGTCGAGGCTGACGCCGCTGACAACGGGACGGCCTTCGTAGCGTTTGCTTATGTCCCGGCACGAAAAAATAGCTTCCACAGTAGGCGGCCTTACGGCAAGAATCTATTGGTAAAGCCCTGTCCCCTGATGTCTTTTTCCAGTAGATGCTCGTCAAACATCCAGCCGTAGAATCTGTCCCAGCGCTCACCGTCTATCTCGCCCCAACGCGGCGAATCGGCCTGGTACCTTGTGGCAAGGTATTCCTGACTACGGGTTACGAGCGTCCTGCCGAGTTCCGGGGCGTGTTTTAACAGAATTTCCGCCGCCTCCGCCGGGTTTTCCATCGCAAACTGGTAGCCCCGGCTCAACGCGGCCATAAATTTGGACGCTTCTTCCGGGTTTGACGCGGCATAATCGTTGTTTACCAGCAAAATCGGGGTGTAAAAGTCGAAGACGGGGTTTATTTCGGCAAGATCGAGGTAGTTTACCGGGATTTCCCGTATGTCCGCGGCGATTCCGTCCCATGCGTGGTAGATCCATATAGCGTCGACATCGGTTGCCAGCGCGGAAAAGGCGTCCGTAGCGGCATTGGGTACCATTTTGACGCGCGAAAAATCGCCGCCGTCACCCTCCACGATGTTTTTTATTATCGCGTTCACGAGCGGCGTCTCCCAGGAGGCAAAACGCTTCCCTTCAAGATCGCGCGGGCGGCGTATTCCCGCCCCGTCAAGCGACATGATGCCGCTCGTGTTGTGGGCGATTATCGCCGCGACTGCCGAGACGGGCAGGGGCTCCGCGCGGGCAAGGGCGGGGGCAAGGGACTCCTGGAAATCAACCGCGAATTCCGCGCCGCCTGCCGCCAGCAGCAATAGCGCCCCGTCTTCGGGCGGCTGCTCTATCGTTACCTCAAGGCCGGCCTCGTCAAAATAGCCGTTTTCCAGCGCGGCGTACAGGCCGGTGTGGTTCGTATTCGGCGTCCAGTCCAGCACGACGCGGATCTGCCCCGTCTCCCGTTTGGGCTGGCAGGCGGCAATGAGCAGCGCGCAGAGGACGGTGAGCAGTACGCGGTGAATGGTGGAGATGTGGCCGCCGGCGCCGGGCGCGGGGGTACGGGGGCGTTGCGGGGGTGTCCCCCGCAGAGGGGGGTGACGGAAGACGCCCAAAGCCCGCTTGCGGACGACGGCGGCTGTAGGCAGGGGGGAGGCTTCCCCCCTCATGATTTTTGTTTTCATTTTTCCTCCGGTAGAAAATTCCAGGGTATCACGCGCCGTTCAACTGTTTCCAGCAGTTTCATCAGCGCTACGCTGAGGGCTGCCGTAACGAAGATTACGGCGAACATCTTGTCAAATGAGTACGATTTTCGCACCCGTGTCATGTAGACGCCCAGACCGGCGTCCCCGCCAAGCCATTCCGCGATTACCGCCGCGGCTACCGCGTACGCGGTCGAAATCTTGAGGCCGGAAAAGAAGTGTGCCATCGCGCCGGGTATTTTGATGTACCGGTAAATCTGCGGGCCGGACGCGCCCATGGATAAGAGCAGGCGCGCGGCGTCCATGTCCGCCCGGGCAAAGCCGTTCACCAGGGCCACCGCTACCGGGAAAAAACAGGTGAGGAACACGAGCGCGACCTTTGGGGCGGCGCCGAAGCCCATCCAGAGGACTAGTAGCGGTGCCAGCGCCAACGCCGGCACTGTCTGCGTCAGCAGCAGGAGCGGGGAGAGGGTGGCCTTGACGCGGGGGCTGGCGTCCATCACGAGGGCCAGCATGAAGGCCGCGGCGACGCCTAGCGCAAGGCCAAAAAGCGCTTCGAACAGCGTGCGCACGGTGTGCCGTGCGAGTAGCGGCGCGTCTCCAAGCAGGGCGCGTCCTACTTCAAGCGGGCCGGGCAGCATGTAGGGCGGGATGAGCCGCGCCGCGCTTACGCCTTGCCAGAGCGCCAGCAGCGCGAGGAGTACCGGCCAGGAGGCCGCCTTACGCATGGTGTTTTTCTACCTTGTAGCGTATTGGCCACACGCCGTTTTTGGGGTTGTATGCGAATTTGATGTAGGCGGAGACGCTTTCCGCCCCCTCCCGTACGCAAATCCTCTGGGCCTCCGCCGCTATGCCGCAAAGTGTATCGAAATCGCCTTCGACTGTCGTCTCGAAGGGGCCGACAAAGGTTTCAAGGCCTGTCCCCTTGATGTAAGCTATCACGGTATCAACTATGCGCAGTAGTTCGTTCCCGTCCGCCGTTTTCGGCAAAACCTGAATCGCCATGCTTGCCTCAGGCTGTTTTCGTTCTGTCATAATCTCCTCCAAGTCCGGCGGGGCGGCGGCGTCCGCAGGCGGACGGCGCAAAAAAAATCCGCAAGGGAGACCTTGCGGATTTTCCTTATGGGCGATTCCGTGGTTTCCCTCCGCCGGCATTATCCGGATCAGGTTCAAGGGTTCGGCGTTTCGCTTCGCGCCATCTCAGCCGGAAACATCCAGCTCCCCATAACTAACCAAAGTATCGCCCATCCGTAGACGTTTGTCAAGGCGGCGCAGTCGGTACGCGCTTCGGCCTGGAGCTTCGGCCTGGAGTTTACGCCATACTGTACATCATAATTTCGCTATTTCCTCTAACGACAAACCGGTATCCTCGGCAATTTCACCAAAAGAGCGCCCCCGTTTTTTTAGTTTTAGGGCAATTTCCCGTAGTCCGTCTTGTCGTCCTTTCTTTTCGCCTTCGTCCAGTCCGTCCTGCCATCCGTCTTGGCGGGCGCCTTGTATGCGGGTGTATTCGTCACGGCAGGCTCTTAGGCGAGCCTCGTAGAGCCTCCGCGTACCCTCGTCGGCGCTTATTACCTGCAGCTTGCTGCACGCTTCGTTTATTCTGCCCTGGGGTTTAATACCCCGCCGCAAATTTTATTTGCGCGCTTGCGGCGGTTAGAATCAGTAGCGCTTACAAAAATTGGTAGTAAACGACTCAACGCTACGCGTTGAGTTTGGAGTTTCGCAAAAGCAAGCCTACGGCTTGCGCGAAACTCCGGAGATCAAGCGCAAAGCGCTTGATCCAATTTCCTTACAGAACGAGCCTCCCCGCCGCTCTACGAGTGATACCCGGCTGCTTGCGGCGGGGAGGCTCATTCTGAAGGGCGGCATGGGTAAGAAACAGCTGAAATCCGTCATGAAAGCGGTACAGACTGTTCCGGCGGATGAAAACAGGATCATCCTTGCCACCGGAAAATATCTTGGTGAAGGGTTTGACCTGCCCTGTCTGGATACGCTGTTTCTGGTTTTCCCCTTCTCCTGGAAAGGCACGCTGATACAATACACCGGACGGCTCAACCGCGCCTGGTACGGGAAGACAGAAATACGAGTCTACGATTATGTTGATGACAAGGTCCCGGTACTGTTCCGAATGTACCGCAAACGGCTGAGGGGGTACAAATCAATGGGCTCATTGATTGAGCCATCAAATGACGGAGGGGCTATCAATATTTCGGGGATTGTGGATAAGCCCTATGAAAAGCGGACACCTTGACAAACGGCGTCCAGCCGCCCGTGATGTCCGCCGCTTCCACATCAATAGGGCGGACATCCTCGTACAAGACTTCCGCCGGGACGAGCCAGGGGCGGAACTTCGCGAACTGAACCTCGGCCTTGCCGGCCTTTATCGCCTGAAACGTGAAGCGCTTTGTTCCGGGAGCGCCGTGAAGCCCCGAATGGGAGGGCGTGCAGGACACGTCGGAAAGGACAAACCCCTCCAGCTTTGCCAGAACGGTATGATAACCGGTTGAGGCGTTGTTGTCTTTGCGGGTGAGCGTTACTTTTTCACCTATTTTCATATTTTTACTCCTTGTTACCCCCGGCTCCCGCCGGGGGCTTGTTTGATAAGCGGGGCTACGCCCCGCTTGTTGTTCCCGGCTTTAGGCAAACTTGTTTGCCCGTGCGCCGGGAGACACGTCCGAATTAGGCGCTACGGCCTGTCTTAAGCCCGATGCTGAAATCAGGTACCGCCGTCGGAGCAATAAGCTCGCTGTTCTTGAGCTTCAGCCCGCTGAAGGTAAGGACAACGAGCTTTGCAGCACTGGCTTGGTAACCCGCGTCGGCTATCTTGAGCTCGCCCGCAGCCACGCTGAGCGTGATAGTACCGTCGATTCCGTTGTTCGTACCGGATTGGGTGGGGCTGTCAAGCGTTCCTTCAAATGTAGTGCCGTTGGTGATAACGACAGCGGTGCCCTCAGTACCGTCGGCGGTGTTATGAACCGCTGTCGCGGTGGTGGCGGAGACAGTCAGCGAGCCTATGCTGCGAGAACCTGCGACACCGAAAGTGCTGGACAAATTAAGGCTGCCGTCAAGTACCTGGGCATCCACCGCAAACGCCTCCAGCGCGCCCTCGATGGCGTTGGCAGCCACGCCCGTGCCGGTTGTGGTGTAACCCTCAACATCCGCGATGGTGATGGTACCGCCGCTCCCAGAGCCCTTCGCCTTTATCAAGCCCGCGCCCGTGCCGGCTGCATCCTCACCGATGGTGAGAACCTTGGTGGTCTTGATGGTAAGTACCGCGCTGCCATCTAAATTGACTGTGCCGTTCACGATAACATTGCCCTCCGGCGCAAGAGCGGTGGCGTTTGAACCAACGTCAAGCGTCCCGTTCACCGTGATGTCGCCCGCTGCCGCAAGGGTCGCCGCGCCGGTCAGGTTGAGGACGCCGTTTACGGTCAGGGTGTTTGTTCCGATGGTCGTTACCGCGCCGCTCAGGGTGATTTCGTTACCTTCGGCAACAACGATGCCGCCAGCGACTGTTGACAAATCAGTTGCGCTGCCGCTGGCCGTCACGTCGGTATCCTCATACGCCGCAAGCGCGGCAATATCCGCCGCCGCTGTTACATCGCCGCTGACTTCCACGCTGCCGCCCTTAACCTTGTACAGTTCCGCGAAGCTCGATCCGAACGCCGCCGCCGCGCCTGCAATGGCCGGAGTGCCCGTCAGGGCGCCGGTAACGGCCAACACGCCGGTTGCGGGAAGGCTGACCGCCCCGCCCGTTGCCGTGTACGTGCCCGCCGCAAGCGTTGTGCTGCCGGCGGCAATCGAGCTCGCCGTGCCGATGGTCAGGCTGCCGCCCGAAGGGATGGTGAGGGTGGCGTTCGCGCCGATTGTTACCGCCGCGGAGCTGGCCACACCCACCACTTCCGTGACAGTGACGGCCACCGCCCCCGTACCCGCAATAGTGAGCGCGTCGCTCGCAATGGGCGTGATCTTCCCGATAACCGCCGCGCCCGCAGGCAGGGTCAGGGTTTTGGCCGCGCTGTTGGTAACGTTCGCGGCGCTCAGGTCAACTTTGCCCGCGATGGTCACGCCGCCCCCTACGCTGAGCGTGCCCTTGATCTCGATGTTGGCGGGGTCTGTAGCCTTGCCGGTGATGGTGTAGTTGCCGTTCGCCGTCAGAGTGCCCTCAGGCCCCACGATGAGTGTGCCCGCGCTGGACAGGTCCAAGCTGTCCTCTATGGACGCCTCGCCGTTCACCGTCAGCGTCTTGTCTGCGGGAACGGTCGCCGCGTCAATAGCGGTACTAAGGTTGCCCACGGAGAGCGTGTTCACCCCGAGCCCGAAGATCGCCTTGATGCCCGCCACGTCAAGAGCGGTAGCCGCGCTGGAGGCGTCGCCGCTGGCGGCCACATAACCGCCCACGGACTTGCCCGCGGGGGCGTTGGGGCTGTTGTAGGTTACGATGCCCTCCGGCGCGCCGGTAACGCCCGCCCCAAAGTAAGGCAGGGTAACCACGCCGGAGATGGCGCCTGCGCCCTTCAGGTAGCCCGCCGTGCCGGAGACGTAGCCCGCGTTCAGCGCCGCGCCCTCGTACACCTCGACCGATCCCCCGGACTTGATCTCAAGCGTCTCGGTACCGTCAATGCTGGAATCGCCGACCGTCGTTTCTCCCGACACGGCAAGTTTTTTGCCCGCCGGAACCACGCCCTCGACCGTACCCACACTGGGCCCCAGCGTAACGATGTCCGCCGCCTTGAACAGGGCCGCGAGGTCAGCGGCAGCGACATTCGTTTGATTGACAAACCCGACGTTTTTGCCCGCGGCCCCCGCCGTGCCGTCCGTGGGGCTTTCGCACCCAACTAAAATCCATGCCGCGCAGGTAATCGCGGCAAGCCAAAAAATTAGACTCTTCTTCATAGAGTCCTCCTAAGAATTTGATC
>JAIRMP010000157.1 GCA_031258615.1 Spirochaetaceae bacterium
ATACCTGCCTGCCGCCGTCCGCAAGTTCAGCGCTCCGCAGTCCCTGAACGGTCAGCCCCAGTTTTTCCCTGACTTCCTCGGTTATTCCCAAAGTTCCCGATCCGGTATCCACCAGCGCCTGTACCGTTAAGGCGCGAATTTCTTTTTCGCTGATTATCCCGCGCTGAACATTCATTGCGTCAGTCGCGTTTTTCAGCGTAATCTCCGTATATACCAGTCCCATACTTCTCCCCGCATACCGCTGCCGTCCCTGCCGGCAAGCGGAAATTATATGCTACCGGGTTTTTAAGCCGTATACAAGGACGCGCGCGCTGTCAGCAGCATGAGAAGGGGAGTATTACAGAGGCAATTGAGCCAGTTTGATGAGGCTGGGGAAGGGTCCGAGGGGAAGCCGGCATGGAAACGGCGGAAAGGGTTTATCCTGCCTTGGGGTTTAATACCCCGCTTGCGGGGAGGCTAATCCGTAAGCCGCCGGTTTCAGCTAAGGAGTTTGCGGTAAGCCGCGAAGCAATCCATGCGAGGAGGCTCGACAAACGATTGCTTCGTCACTACGCGCCTGGAAATGACCATCCTCCCCCCGTCATTGCGAGCGCCCCCAGGGCGTGAAGCAATCCAGACACATTACAAATGACGCACTTTGCGTTTATATCCCTGTTGCTGAAAAGATACTGAACAGGCTTTTAGAAAAATTATGGCGCAATGCGGGTGATTTTTTTGGGCAAAATATGTATTATCAACTTTGATGATCAACATTGACAACGAAACGGCGGGAGAAGCCTGCCCGGTCTGCGCCAGGCGTAATGACGCGGCGGAGCTTGCCGCCGCGCTGAAAACCTGCCCGGCCTGCGGCTACCACTACAGGATGGAACCGGCGGAGCGTATAGGGTACCTCTGCGATCCGGGGACTTTTGCCGAGTTTTCGGGCAATATGAGCTCGCGCAACCCGATCAAGTTTTCCGCCTACGAGGAGAAGCTGTCCGGGGCGGTGGAAAAGACGCAGATGAAGGAGGCCGTGATCACCGGCCTCTGTGAGATAGAGGGAAGGCCGGCGGTGCTGGCGCTGATGTCGTTCAGCTTCATGGGCGGCTCTATGGGTTCGGTGGTGGGCGAGAAGGTATGTCAGGCTATGCTAAAAAGTGTGAAGGACGGGCTGCCGCTGATCGCGTACACGACATCGGGGGGCGCGCGGATGCAGGAGGGCATCTTCTCGCTGATGCAGATGGCAAAGACCGCCAGCGCGGCGGCGGAGATGGACAGGGCGGGCGCGCCGTTCTTTACCGTGCTCTGCGACCCGACAACCGGCGGCGTTACCGCCTCCTTCGCGATGCTGGCCGACATCATCATAGCGGAGCCGGGAGCGCTGATAGGCTTTGCCGGCCCGCGCGTGATAGAGGGCACGATACACTCAAAGCTGCCGGAGGGCTTTCAGCGCGCGGAATTCCAGCGGGACAAGGGTTTTGTCGATCTTATCGCGGCGCGAAAGGAACAGCGCGGCCTGCTGTCAAGGCTGCTGGACCTCCACAACTGTAACCGGAAAGGATGAATCATAGTGAACAGAGAGAACGTGCGCCAAAAACTTGACGAATTAAAGCAGGCTGCCAGAGAAAGCGGCCTTAACATAGACCGCGAGCTGGAAGCGCTGGAAACGAAGGTGAGGGCGGACTCGGAGAACGAGACCGTCTGGCGGCGCGTTGAGCTTGCCCGCCACCCGGACCGTCCCAACTCGCTGGACTACATAGAGCGTATCTTCGACGGCTTCATTGAATTGCACGGCGACAGGGCCTTTGGCGACGACCCCGCAATAATAGGGGGGCTTGCCTTCTTCGAGGGCCGCCCCGTTACGATCATAGCGAATCAGAAGGGCCGGACGCTCAAGGAGAACATGTTCCGCAACCACGGCATGGGCAACCCGGAGGGCTACCGCAAGGCGCTGCGCCTTGCCAGGCAGGCGGAAAAATTCCGCCGCCCGGTAATCACGTTTGTTGACACGGCGGGCGCTTACCCCGGCATAGGGTCGGAAGAGCGCGGCATAGGCGAAGCGATAGCCCACAACCTGCGCGATTTCAGCCAGCTCAGGACGCCTGTCATCTGCATAATCATAGGCGAGGGCGGCTCAGGCGGAGCGCTCGGCATAGGCATAGGCGACAAGATTTATATGCTGGAAAACGCGATCTACTCCGTCATCAGCCCGGAAGGTTTTGCGTCCATACTGCTGCACGATTCGACAAAGGCGAAGGAAGCCGCCGCGATGCTCCGCATGACAAGCCAGGACCTGCTCCAGTTCGGCATTATAAACGGCGTGATAGCGGAGGCCGAGGGCGGCGCGCAGAACGACCCGTCATTCAGCGCGGCGCGGATAAGGGATGTGCTGAAGCGCGACCTTGACCACCTGTGCGGCTGTTCCCCCTCCGTCCTCGTCCGCTACCGCAACCAAAAGCTACGCAAGGCAGGCCATTGGAACGACTGACTCCTGCGCCCTGTGAACTGCGGCGCAACGCCGGGATTGAGTGCCTATCCCCCGGAAACAGGGAATCGGCCCTGAAATACGGGTCAAGCCGGGCGCCTGCCGCGGCGGCCGCTTGAACTGGGAGGAGCTATCGGCGATAATGGAACCTCAAATTGGACCGGCAGGCGCTTGCCCTGACAAACAAACTGAGGAAAGAGTATGTCAACAGTGTATACTGAAATTACCTTGCGAAATGCCATAGACGCCGCAAATGCCGAAACCGGCATCATCAAAGAACAGGAAATCCGTCAAACCACCCTGCATGCCCTGGTGGACACCGGCGCTTGGACGCTGGTCATCAATGAAGCTATCCGTAAAAAACTCGGCCTCAGGGTAACGAGAACCGATTCCGGAACACTCGCCGACGGAACAAGGGGAAGCTATTCCATGGCAGGCCCGCTTGAGGTACTATGGAAAGACCGTGGCACAATTTGCGAAGCCCTCGTAATACCCCATGCCGATGAAATTCTGCTTGGAGCTATCCCGCTTGAAGCAATGGATTTGATTGTTAATCCCCGCAAAGAGGAAGTTGTCGGCGCTCACGGCGATCAACCGCTTCATTCCGTAAAACGATATTCAGGTAACAGGGAGCAGGCCCTGCTCCCTGATTGCTAACTGCTCATTGCCTTATACGCACCGTCAATGACCGCAAGCGGGCCGGAAACCGTTACCGCCGAAAGGCCGCCGGAAGTGGCGGCGTTTCGGCTGGCGTTCAAACCGGCGGTATCTACCGCAGAGGTTATGGCGGGCGCTGCCACACCCGGTAAAGGCAATGGCGGCAAACGCCAGCATCAGCGCCGGTAATAAACTCCGTTTCATTTTCGCTTCCCCTTATCAGCAGGCAACT
Organism: Spirochaetaceae bacterium; assembly: GCA_031258615.1. GTDB lineage: Bacteria > Spirochaetota > Spirochaetia > Treponematales > Breznakiellaceae > JAIRMY01. Next base: position 3,354 of record JAIRMP010000157.1, read on the forward strand.
GTATAGGTTTGGCCGTTAAACGTTAGTTGTGCGAAATTGCCGCAAAATGGTTGTAAAAATATTGAAATGGGTATTATTGGAACAGTACGTATTGCATAAAAATTTAATCCGTGGTATAATAAATAATGAAAATGTAGGAATTTTTGGAGGCTCTATGGTATATGATGTGGAAAATGTTGTTGAAAATATTGATTTTTCAATGAAAATGGAAGATATGCCTCTTACTGATGAAGATAAGAACCGTTTACGGAATTGCTTAAATGGGACGGCTGATGTTGATACAATTTTACAGGAAGTTATTAAAAAACATACATTGATGGAAATATAAACGTGGGAAAATATAACTATACTTATAAAGGGTCCGAAAGTTATTGTTATCCCGGAACAGATGTATTAAAAAATAAACTCGGTATTCGAGACGGTGACGCCTTAACAATAGCGGAGAGAGAAATAACGAGTTTGAAATTATTAAAACTTTATAATATGCCGGTTGCTGAAAAATTCAAGTTTGAAACACTATGTAAAATACATGAAATTATTTTTGGTGATATATATGAATGGGCTGGACAAATACGGCGGGGTGATTTTCTATCAAAAGGGAGTTCAATATTTTGTAGAGGGCCGTATGTTGGTGAAAATGCAAAAATAATATTCGGAGGTATTTCTAAAGAAAATAACTTGTGCGGATTAAATAAATCAAAATTTGTTGAAAGAATGGCATATTATATGGGGGAAATAAACGCATTACACCCATTTCGTGAAGGGAACGGAAGAACAGCGAGGGAATTTTTCAGACAATTATCATTAAACGCAAATTATATATTAGATTTTAGCAAAACGGAAAAAGAAAAATTATTGATGGCGGATATTGAAGCATTTAATGGAAAATATGAAAAACTAATACAGATATTGAAGAAAATAATTTTATAAAATGCGGCAACTTCGCATAACAGGACTGTTTATGCTGCGCCGCCAGTAGGCGGCTCGGCCTCCGCAATGGCTAGGCCATTACACGCCCCGGCGTAGCCGGGGAACGCTTCATTCCCACTTTCTGATTGCCGCGCAAGCGGCTTCCTTGTTCCGGCACAGTTTGCCAGGTAAGCACCTGCTCGTAATGACATCACACTATATGTGATTATCAAACTGGCCGTTTCAGGAGACGGCCCGGCTGCAGGGTATACAGCCGGACCTGAACAGCTTAATGAAGTATCAGCGAAAGGACAAAGACCCCGGCCATACCGCAGAGGCCTTCAATCAGGGTTGCCACGGTCTGGGTCTTATAGCCCTGCTCCGGCGTCATGCTGCCAAAGTTGGTAACGACCCAGAAGTACGAATCGTTTGCGTGGGAAACGGTCATGGCGCCTGCGCCTATGGCAATTACCGCAAGGGCGGTTCTTACCGGAGAGTCAAGGCCAAGGGTTCCCAGGAGGGGCGCTACGATGCCGGCAGTGGTAACCAGGGCTACCGTAGAAGAGCCTTGGGCGGTCTTGAGTATTGCCGAAAGAACAAAGGG
>JAIRMP010000006.1 GCA_031258615.1 Spirochaetaceae bacterium
ACTCCTACGGGAAATTGTCTGACAAAAGTTCAGGGGTGTTGCGGTGGCAAGCGCCGCGCGCGTGCCGTATAAGTTTGCGGCGCGCGGGGGGGGGGGGCGGGCCCCCCCCCCCCCCCCCCACATCGCAAAGCCGCTTGCAAACACATGGGAGGAAGCGGCCTGCGCACTTGCCGGCGTTCTAAGTGAACATTCAGGGCAACGAGTCAATCCCCTGAGGCTGCGGGCAGGCGGAGGCGGAAAACGGAGCCGTCGCCGGCGCGGCTTTCGGCTTCAGCAGCGCCGCCGTGCATCAGCGCGATATGGCGGACTATGGCGAGCCCAAGGCCAGTGCCGCCGGCATTGCGGCCCCGGTTCCTGTCGACGCGGTAGAAGCGCTCAAATATTCTGTCAAGGTGTTCCGGCGCTATGCCGGGCCCATTGTCCGTCACCTCAAGAAAAAGCTCCCCGCCGTCATCGCCCCCGGTAAAGGCGCGGACAACGACCGCCGTGCCGGGCGGCGTATGCTTTACCGCGTTGTCCAGTAGGTTGACAATGGCCTCCACCACAAGCGGGCCGTGAACCCTCGCGCAGAGCTCAGGCCGGCAGTCAACAGATACCGCCGTCCCCTTTTCGCGCACGGAGATGGCCGCCGCCAGAGCCGCTTCTTCCAGAAGCGGCTTCACCCTTTGCTCCGTCATCTCCAGGCGCGAACCCCCGGCGTCCTCCATCGCTTCCAGAGCGGCCAGGCTCAGCAGATCGGTGGTGAGGTTCTCCATCGCCAGCGCGTTTTTCCGGATGACGTCCAGGCCTCGGCGCAGCGTTTCCATGCCCTCAGGCTTGCCGCCGGACGGCAGGTCCCGCAGGGTTTCCGCGTAGCCCTTGATCAGTTGGATCGGCGTCCGCAGCTCGTGGGAAACATTGGCGACAAAATCTTTGCGTACCTGCTCCAGCCGCTTGAGGCGCGTGATGTCCTCCAGCACGATGATCACGCCGCCTGATGCCTGGAGGGGCCCGGCAAAGACATGGAAAAAATGCCGCTTCCCGCCGACCGAAAGGTGGAACTCCGACTCTTCCGGCCCGCCGCCCGCCAGCACGCGGCGGGCGGCGGCTTCCAGCTCCGTTGCCCGCACCGCCTCCAACAGGTACGGCGTTGTTCCCTCCGCTATCGAAAAGAGACGCCGGGCGCTTGGGTTCACAAGGCGGAGCGCCAGGCCGCCGTCAACCGCGAGTACCGCCTCCCTCATGCCGTTCAGTATGCCTTCAAGGCGGCTGCCCTCAGCCCGCGCCTCCTCTATCCGCCGCGCGAGTTCCGCCGCCATGTTCCGCAGGGCCGCCTCCAGCGCGCGGAATTCCTCTGTATCCGACACCGAAACGAGGGGGATAGCGGCTATCTGGGTGTGCGGCGTGTACGATACGGTCTTGGCAAGTCCTTCCAGGCGCATGAAGGAACGCCCCAGCGACCGCGAGAACGTGTACACGGCGGCGATAGCGGCGGCTGCCGCCAACAGCGGCAGGTATATGTTTGGAAGCGCCGCCGCCGCCACACGCCGGCCAAAGCTGGGGACCGGCAGCGCCAGCCGGAGCGCCCCGGACAGGCGGGCTGGCCGGCCTGTGTATACCGGGATGGCAAAGTACAGGTTGTCTATGCCCGCCGTATCGGATTTCCGCCGGGCTGCCCCCTCCTTCCCGTTAAGGGCGGCGGCAAATTCGGGGCGTCCGCCGTGGTTCTCCATGCTTCCCGCGTCAAAACCGGAGTCGTAGATCACTTTCCCGTCCGCGCCGGTCAGGGTGAGCCGGTACCCGCTGTTCCCGGCTATCTCCCGCAGCTCAGGCGGCGCCCCCGCGCCGTTTAAAAAAACTTCGTTCAGAAACGGCTCAAGGAGCCGCGCCGCCCTCCTCATGTTTTGCGTGTTGGTCTCGTAGTAAAGGGTGTTCAAAAAACTGAATACCACAAGCGCGAAAAAACAAAACAGGCCGCACGCCGCCGCCGTAAGGATCAGCAGGCTCTTGCCGAATACGGTTTTCACGCGGGTTTCAGGCGGTAGCCCACGCCCCGTATCGTTTCGATAAGGCCGCCTGAGCTTTTTAGTTTTTTCCGCAGCGACATCACCTGCACGTCTACGGAACGGTCTGTAACCGGATAGTCCGCGCCGTGTATCTTGTCTATTATCTGATTCCGCGAAAATACACGGCCAGGCTGGGAAAGAAATGTGTTCAACAGCGAAAATTCGGTAACCGAAAGATCGAGCGGCGCGCCGTCCAGCAGCGCTTCATGCTTTAGCGTGTCAAGGCAGAGCCTGCCTTCCCGCAGCAAAACCCGCTCCGACTCAGGCAGGGCGCTCCCCTCCTTTCGCCGCAGCGCGGCCCTCACGCGCGCAATCAGAACGCGGGGGCTGTACGGCTTTACCACATAGTCATCCGCACCCAGCTCCAGGCCGGCTACAATATCCGCGTCCTCGCCCCGCGCCGTTGTCATGATTACCGGTATAGCGCCCAGTTCCCGCTCAGCCTTCAGCTTCTTCAAAACGGTAAAACCGTCCATGCCGGGCAGCATTATATCCAGTATCACGCAGTCCGCCGGTTCGCGTTTCAACCGTGCCAGCGCCGTCTCCCCGTCCTTTGCCATGTCAAGCCGCCAGCCTTCCTTCTCCATGGAAAGGGAGAGTAGTTCCTGTATCTCCTCGTCATCCTCTACTATCAATATCGCCGCCCTGGGCATACTTCCCTCCAATAACAAAGCGCCGGCCTAATTGAGGCCGGCCTTTTGCGCCTTGTTTACCTTTGCCGTCAAATTTTTCGGTGTCTGGAAACCGTTTGTCGGAACCAGCCGCAGTACTTTCCTGTTCTTGTGTTTCAATATGATGTACCCGACAATGCAGATTGCCGCCGCCCCCAGCACATCTACTATCAAATCTTTCATCGTATCGTACAGGGCAAGCTGCCCCATAAGTTGTGTGCCGTCTTCCAGTCTGTGCCGCTGCATATTGAAGCCGAAAAACATGTCCATGGCGTACTCGTATATTTCCCAGACCGCCCCAAGGGCTACCGAGAAAAAAAACGAGAATAGCGCCACGCAGCCTTCGCTTAAATTCAGTCTGACCTTCTTGCTGTTGTTCAGGATGTCTATCGCCGAAACGCCTATCGCGCCGAGCATTACTCCGCTGCAAGCGTGCAGAAGCGTGTCCCAGTGCGGCACCCTGTAATAAAAATCATGCACTTCCCCCAGTATGATGGCGGCGTAAAGGAAGACCACAAAGAATATGTATATGAAATTTTCTATTTCTACCTTGCAGCGTCTTTCCAGTAGTCCGGGCAGGAATAGCACGGCAAGTCCCAAAAGGCATTGCAGCAGCATCAATCCGTAATCGCGCCCGTTCCCAAAGATGAGCGCCGGCGGCGTCCTGCCGGTTGCCATCAAAATGATGCCGGCAATAGCGTACAGCGCGGAAAATATCAGGGAACATAGCACTATGTACGTTACGATTACGCGAATACGGTTTTTATATCTTTCCTTTCTTTCACCGGTCATACATCCCCCATATCAACTCCGCCGCATAATTACTGTATTAAATATATCCCCTTCCCCACCCACCTTACAACCCAGCCCATTTGCCAGGTAGTGAAAGCCTGGAGTTTGCGGAGACAAGCGCGCAGCGGTTGTCCGCCTGCACCAAACGTACGCCAATGGCTGAGCCGTCGTCCTTGCGAGCGGCTTTACAAGGAGGGCGGAGTTTGCGGTAAGCCGCTTCGCGGCTTGAGGCGCAAACTCCTATGCAAGCGCGAAGCGCTTGCACGCTGAGCGTGAAAGAGGGCTAGCCTGCGCCGCAGGCAGGCGGGTTAGCCCCCTGGCTAAGCCATGTAATAACGGTAGGAGGCTGCCACCGCCCTCCGGCGGCTTTCTATTAACTACTTGACCACGCTGAGTCTCGTGTCGCCATGAGCGCCGACAACCTCTTTTCGTTTGGGGTTCACCGTCAAATCCATTATTTCAAGGGGCAGCGCGCCCAGCAGCACCTCCGTCTCGCCGGGAAGGACTACCGCTTCGCAGGAGGCCTTCCGGTTATTCCAACAAATCCGTACCTCCTCCGTTACCTGGCTGGGGATTTTTCCCCCGCCGGCAACGGTAGTGTCAAGGGTTTCCTCCACCCGCAGCCCCAGCCTTTCGCGGATTGCTTCATTAATAACCAGCGTCCACGCGCCGGTATCCACTACGGCGTTCACCGTGAGCCGCTTGATTTCACTCTCAGGAATAAGCCCATTCCTCGCTTTCATAGTATCCTCAATGTTTACTAGGGTAACTTCCGTTCTTACTTCTCCCATACCGTTCTCCTTGCTTTCGAGTATACCCTGACAAGTAACGATTGAAAGTGATAATGAAAAATGGAGAATGGCAGGAAATCCCCTCCATTCTCCATTGTCAATTATCCATTGTCCATTCGTGCGCAGGGGAGGACCCCTTGCTTATCCTATAAAATGAAGCGGTTCGGCGCCGTGAGCGCCGACCACCTCCTCTGTGCGGGGGTGAACCATCAAATCCATTGCTTCAAGCGGGACAGCGCCCAGCAGGACTTCTTTAGCGTGAGGCAGTACCACCGCATCGCAGACCGCAGAGCGGTCTTTCCAGCTTACCCTAAGCGGCCCCGCCAGGTCATACTGCCCGTCCGTCCCGTCCGCGAGCGTTCCCGGATCGGTTCCCGTTATTTGCAGCCCCAGCTTTTCGCGGACCGCCTCGTTTATGACGAGGGTCCAGGCGCCGGTATCCACCACGGCGTTGACCTTGAGGCGCCTAACCTGCTCCTGGGGTATATACCCCCGGTTCGCAACGCCCTGATCCTCGATGTTGACCAGGGTGATTTCTGTTCTTACTTCGCTCATATCGTTCTCCTTGCGTTCGAGTATACTCTGGCAAGTAACAATTGAAAAGTGATAATGAACCGCCCCGCCGCAGAGCGGCGGGGGAGCAAGACCCTACAGACGGAATAAAAAAGGAGAATGGCAGGAAATCCCGCCATACTTCATTGTCAATTATCCATTGTCCATTCGCGCGTAGCGCGGAATGGTGTCAGTCACCTTTTTAATTTTCAATCGTACAGTACATTCCAGTTAAAGTACACTTTTTTTGTTGTGCCGGAAGCGGTGAACTCCGCCAGCCCCGGCGTAGAAGAGCCATTGTTGTTTACCTTTATTTCACTGTTGGCGGCTGTGATGTAAGCGCCCCCGTCAGCACTGGTCAGGAATGACCTTGAGATGGAGCTGCCCGGTTTGATGATAACCTGGGCCGCCGGTTTGGATGGGTTTTGGCCGCCGCTGCTGGATTTTGTCCCGTAAAACTTGTAGCCGGAGCCCCCGGCAAACAGTCCCCTCCTGCCGTTTATTCCGGGATCGTCCTGCTGTATATCAATGGTAAGGGCAGGGCCGCCGATAAATCCTACGTTGTAGGCGAGAACGAGGGATTTTCTTAGCGTTAAATTGGCGTCAAAGGCAATGCGGTCTCCACGTATCTCAATGTAAGAGCCGTTCTGGTCGCCTGCGCCCCAGAGAAGGCGCGCGCCAGAGCCGGACGGGCCCACGAGCCAGCCCCCGTCCGGGGCCTCATCCGGGCCCACGGCAAGCCAGGAACCCAGGCGTGCGGTGATCGCAGCCTGCCCCAGCGGAGAGGGAGAGCCCTCGTCGGCCTCCGATCGCAGCCTGCCCCCGCCCGCTACCTCCACCTCGCAGCCGGTCAAACCGGGAGCCGCCTCGCCGCCGGAATTATCGGCCTCTATGACGAGGTATGCCCCACGGTTCACCCGGATACGTATATGCGCGTAGTCCTCCCCCTCCGCGCCCAGCCCGCCATAGGGGATGTAGAAGGCGGGAAGGCCGTTGTTGTCTTCTGCCGTCAAGCCTATATCAACCACGGCGGTACCGGCGGAGGCGGGCGGCAGTTCCGTTCCCTTCACCTCCACCCTGTCGGGTTCCCCAAAGGTAACCCAGAACAGGCCCAGTACCGCAAGGTTGGCGGTGTAGATTGTGTCGAACAGCCGCCTCGCGCGCTCCTCCTCCGGAAGAACATAGCGCCAGTGCTTCGCACTGTCTGAGTCTTTCAGGCCGACAGCTCCGTTTTTGTCGTAATGCAGCAGGGTGTAAGCGCCGGACAGTGCGGAACGGTTAAAAACCCCGTCCACAGGCATATATTCCGCCGTAACCGTGGTGGTTTTGTCGGGATCCGCTGAATTTGCCGCCTCTAGGCTGATCGCCGCCAACAATCCGGGCGTCGCGCCCTGCGGCGTGACGGTAACGGACGATCCGTTTGGAACGACCCCTTCACCGGGCGGCACGGTAACATCCATGTTAAAGGTAAATGTTACCGACACCGCGCCGGCGCCGGAATCGTAGTTTACAGCGCTGTTATGCAGGCCGGGCCGGGGATGGACGATGGGCACGGGAGGCGCGTCTCCGGGTGCGGCGGGCGCGGCAGGCACAACCCCCGCGTCCCCTCCCGCCGCCGCTATCAGCGCAGTTTCACCCAGCAGTTCCACGACAACGGGAGGTATTTCCATATTGACAGGGTTTTTTACCCCTTTAAAAAGGTCTGCCCCCAGAAGCTGTATGGTATCGGGCAGCGAGACGGCGCTTATCAGGCTGGAGATGTCGTTTCCGTCCGAGCGGGCAAAGGCCCCCTCGCTGATCGCCGTTACCGGATTCCCTGCTATGGTCTTGAGGATGAGCGTCCTGTCAGGCAGAGACGCTTCCACATCGTCCGTGTCCGGGGTTGTTTCCACCCCCAGCCAGGCCGCCAGCGCCGGTACACTCTTGAAGAGGTTTATACGGACGCCGTCAGCCTGGTGCGAATAGTCAAAGATGACTTTTGCCGTGCTTTCGCTCATGATCCCCTGCTGCCAGTCATCACCGGCTGGCGGAGGAGGCTCATTGCCGCCCGCGGCGTCGCAGGCGGCAAGAG
>JAIRMP010000013.1 GCA_031258615.1 Spirochaetaceae bacterium
CCCCCCCCCCCCCCCATAATTTAGAAACAGACTGCTCTGCCGCTTCAGTTTCAATACAGCGGCCAAATGGAATATAAACTATATCTACGGACTCCTCTGCGGAAATATTAAGGCAACGCCAAAAATCCACTATATATATTTTTTCCCGGTTAATACCTCTAGGCGCTTTTACCTGGAGATTTACAAAAGCAGGATCCGGAGTGGAAACAAATATTATGTCGGCATCTTTAATACATTCTTCTATGGACAGGGCAAAACAGTAATCATTGCCTAAGACTTTTTTTGCTTCAGTCATTGCCAGCGGATCGTACGCGCTGACATTATACCCGGCATCGCGCAGTGCGCGGCAGAAAAAAATACCGGCAGACTCTTCTACGACATGAGAAAACGGCTTGTATGCCAAACCCAACACTGCAACATTACCCGAAAGAGGTATCTTATCTTTCAATTTTTCCAAGATACGGGCGCTGCCGCTTTTGTTATAAGCCTCATTATTTCTTAGTATTGAAATATCAGCCCCAAGTTTCTCGCCAAAAAACGCAAGCGCCGCGTTGTCGCGTGGAAAACAAGGTCCGCCAAATCCCAGCCCTCCGGATAAATACTTTCGCCCGATACGCGAATCTGTACCTATGGCGTCGCTTACTACATCAATGTTCCCGCATGGAATACGATCACATATATCGGCAAGCATATTGGCATAAGATATTTTTAGGGTAACATAGCTGTTTACCGCAATCTTTGCAAGTTCGGCGTTTTCAATGCTCATACGCTTTATTGGAGCCTTGTTTGCGGATACACGGTTATGTACTGAAGCCAGTACATCGCCGGAATGAGTGTCATATTCGCCAAGAAGGTAAAAATCAGGATTAAGGAAATTCTTTATAACCGAACCGAGCGCTATAAATTCCGGGTTGTAACAAAGCCCGAAGTCTTTGCCGCATTTTTTCCCCGATGCTTTTTCGAGAATCGGCAGAAGTCCGTAACGGGTAGAACCAGGAAGGACTGTGCTTGTCAGTACGACAACATGGTAACCGTCTTTTATTTTTAATGCGCTGCCAATAGCGTCAAAACATTGGGCGGCGTATTTTAATGAAAAAGCGCCGCGCTCGTCGCTTGGAGTTGGCACAATGACAAAGGATACAGGCGTAGCGCTGATTGCTTCAACATAGTCTGTTGTGGCTCGTAAATTTTTACGGTGTCTCTGAATAGTTATTTCTAAATCGGTTTCCTGTACAGGCGCCTTTCCCTGATTAACCGCTTCAACAACTTTTTGTGATACATCAACGCCGATTACTTTAAGTCCACGACTTGCCATACCGGCAAGCATACTTGCGCCTAATTTACCCAATCCAATTATTGCCGCGTCCGCATTACCAAATGACATTTTTTGCGCTGCCTCTATTTAAAGAATTTTCATAGACTATCATATCACACAAACAAGAGTCTGTATACGACATAAAAAACCGGAGCAGAAAGGGCAAGGGAATCGATAGAGTCGAGGATGCCGCCCCGGCCCGGAACGAGTGCCCCTGAATCTTTTACGCCGGCGCTCCGTTTTAATGCCGACTCGGCAAGGTCGCCAAGGACAGCGGCGGCGCCTGTAAACAGGCCCAAAACAAGGCCGGAAACGGGCGGCGGAAAACGCGCCGCGCTGAACACGTAGGGAAGCGCCGCCGCAAGAAGCAGGCCCGCGCCGGTTGACGCCGCGATCCCCGCTATGAAACCGGCAAGGCTCTTGTTTGGGCTGACCGCCACAATACCGCGATTCGTTTTGCCAAACAGTATCCCAACCGTCCACGCAAGCGAATCGTTGCCAAAAACCACGCAAAGAAACGCTATTATCAGCGTGGACGAGTGCGGCAGCCTGTTCATCAGTATCAGCCAGCTTAGAAAGGATGACGGGTAGAACAGTACGGCAAAACCGGCGACGGTATGGTCAAGCGCGTTGTCGAGTTTTGTTTCGGCGTTTTTTTGCCTGACTGGTACGAATACCACCGAAACAAGCAGCCAACCGGCGCTGGTGACGATTAAAGCGGGGATTATGAACGGATCCACGCCGAAACTGACCAAAAGCGTCATCCCGACCGGCGCCATAGCGCCCAGGACTCCCGCTTCAAGCCGGGAAATCGGAAAATTTTTCTTTTTAAGCATATCTCTAAGCTCGACAGCGCCCAAAACGCAGAATATTGTAACAAGTATGTTGGTGGCAAGGTGATTTTTTTGCGGCAGCAGGATCACTATGGCAAGGCAGAGCGGCAGGCCGATAAAAAAAATCAACAGGCGTTCGGTTAGTTTTTTCACTGTGCTACCGTACCGAAGCGGCGTTCCCTTGCCGCATAAGCGGCAAGGGCCGCGTCAAAATCTTCCGTAGAAAAATCCGGCCAAAACTTGTCTGTGATGAAGTATTCGGCGTAGGCCGCCTCCCACAGCAAAAAGTTACTCGTCCTGAATTCCCCTGCCGTCCTGATGATAAGGTCTGGGTCGGGCACGTCCGGGTTGTCCATGCTTTGCGTGATCGCGTCCTCATCCAGCATCTCCGCCACGCCGCCCTGCCGCAGAAAACGCCGCACGGCCCGGACCACCGCGTTACGCCCGCCATAGTTCAGCGCCAGAATCACCTGCATCCCGTCAAAGTCCCGTGTATCGCTTTTCGCCTGGTCGATTTCGGCGAGTATGTCCGGCGCGAGCCCGTCCGTATCGCCGGTGTGCCGTATCCTGATGTGGTTTTTACGGTAAAAGTCAAGTTCCCGCGTCAGATGCTGCTTGACGAGGGACATGATGAAGTCAACTTCATGCGTGGCGCGCTTCCAGTTTTCCGTGGAAAACACGAACAGCGTGAGGTAAGCTATGCCGCGCGCGCTTGCCGCTTCGACAATGCGCCGGGCGGTCTTTAACCCCTCGGTATGCCCGCTTGTCCGCGCAAGCCCCCTCCGCCGCGCCCATCTGCCGTTTCCATCCATGATAATCCCCACATGCCGCGGAATCTTTTTACCGTTTATTTCATTTTTCATCACAAGCGCGGCAGGCCGTTACACCTCTGTTATCTCTTTTTCCTTGTCTTTGACAACCTTGTCAACATTACCTATGTAACGGTCGGTCAGCTTTTGTAGGTCGGCAGAGGTTTTGCTCTCATCGTCTTCCGTGATGCTGGAATCTTTCAGCAGTTTTTTAAGCTCGTCGTTGCCGTCACGGCGTATGTTGCGGATCGCTACACGCGCCTGCTCCGCCTGCCCCTTTGCCTGCTTGACCAGTTCCTTGCGCCGGTCGCCCGTCAGCGGCGGTATGCTTATCCGTATGACCTTGCCATCGTTGGACGGATTGAGAGAAAGCTCCGACGCGCGGATGGCCTTTTCTATCTCGCCAATCAGGGCCTTGTCCCAAGGCTGTATGACGACAAGCCGCGCCTCCGGTATGGAGATGTTTGCCAGCTCTTTAACCGGCGACTTGTTGCCGTAGGCGTCCACCCGTATCCTGTCGAACAGCGCGGCTGAGGCCCGGCCTGTACGCAGGCCGGAAAAACCGTCTTCCAGGGCCGCAAGCGTCTTTTTCATCCTGTCTTCACACGTCTTCAACACATCACTCATATACACCACCTGTTATGGACGGCTTAAAGTTCAGCCGCCAACCCTAAAGTTTACGTATTCGTCTATCGTGAACACGGCGCCGAACCGTTTGCCAGCTTCGGCAAGCGCCTGTTTTACAGTGATCTTGTCGTTCTTGATGTAGCTCTGGTCCAGGAAGCATACATCGGCAAGGTACTTGTTGAGTTTGCCTTTCAGTATGCCGTCCAGCACCTTGGCCGGCTTGTCTTTCAGTTTTTCGTCCGCCTCAACCTGTTTGCGGAATATTTCCTCCTGATCGCTGAGCAGGGCCGGGTCTACGCCGGCGGAGCTCATCGCGACGGGGTTGAAGGCGGCAACGTGCATCGCAAGGCTGAACACGAACGCCTGCGCCTCTTCCTCCGCGAACACCTCCGGCTTGTCGGCGGAGACGCTTACCACAACGCCAATCGCGCCGTCACCGTGAACGTAAGAGGCAAGGCGCTGATTCGCGGAGGCTTTTACCACCTTGATCCGCTTGAGGCTCATGTTCTCGCGTATCTTTGTCGCAAGGTCTTTTACCATTCCGGCAAGTTTTTCGTCCGTCTCTGAACAGCCCTCGTCCAGCGCCTTGTCCGCTATCGTTTCGCCGAGCGCGATAAACTCCGGGTTGCGGGCTACAAAGTCCGTCTCTGTGGCAAGCTCCACCAGCACGGCGGCATTGTCCTTGACCTTCACCGACACACGGCCCTGGTTAGTCGCGCGGTCGGCGCGTTTTGCCGCGGCGGCAAGGCCCTTTTCTTTCAGTACTTTGACAGCTTTGTCGAAATCGCCGTCCGTTTCGGTAAGCACCTTCTTACATTCCGCGGGACCTACGCCTGTAGCGTCACGCAGTTTTTTTACATCGGCAGCAGTTACAGCCATTTTTTGTTTCTCCTATTACAAACAATTTTTCATTTGGGGCAGGCCAGCCTGCGCCAAACGTCCGCTCCGCGGTAGTATCCCGCGGGCAGCCCCGTAACAATGGGTGGAGTTTTGAGATAAGGCGGGCGTTGCCCGCCCCAAAAACTCCTATGGCAGGCATCCGGCCTGCCGCCCCCTCCTCCCCCTAATCATCCTTTTCGTAAACCTTATCGACATCTACCGGCAGATCGTCCTCCTCGCTAGCCGGAGGGATAACATCCTCTTCCTTCATCTGGTAGTGTTCTATGTCGATCTCCTCGTCCTCCTGGCGGGTTGAGACATCCGTAACGACCGCTTCGAGGCTGTCCTCCTCGCCACCGCCTTCCACTATGCGCAGGCCCGTCTCGTTGTCCCCGTCCACCACCGCGTTGGCGATTATCTGGGTAAACAGGCTGATAGCGCGAATCGCGTCGTCGTTGCCCGGTATCGGGTAGTCAATGCCGTCAGGGTTGCAGTTGGTGTCCACAATCGCGACAACCGGTATCCCTATGCGGCGGGCTTCCGCTATGGCAATCGCTTCCTTCCGCGTGTCAACGACAAACAGGATGCCGGGCAGATCCTTCATTTCCTTGATGCCGCCCAGGTTTTTTTGCAGCCGCGCCCGCTCCTTTCCAAGCGAGGCAATCTCTTTTTTGGTGAGATTCTCGAAAGTGCCGTCGATTTCCATCTTTTCCAGCTTCTTGAGCCGCAACAGGGACTTCTTTATCGTGGAAAAATTGGTCAACATCCCGCCCAGCCAGCGGTTGTTCACATAAAACATCCCGCAGCGCTCCGCTTCCCGCTGTATCGCCTGCTGAGCCTGCTTCTTTGTCCCAACAAACAACACTGATTTTTGCCCGGTGATGATTTTGCGTACGGCCGTGTACGCTTCCTTGCATGATAGTATCGTCTTTTGCAAGTCTATGATGTGAATGCCGTTCCTTTCCGCGAAAATATACTTTTTCATCCGCGGATCCCACCTTTTAACCTGATGGCCGAAATGTACCCCCGACTCAAGCAGGCTTTTCATTGTAACTATCGTCACAAATTCCTCCGTTACCGGCGCGCAAACTCCGTCCCGCACCGGCGCCTTACATATTACTCATCGCGCCTTGTCCGCTCCAGGTCAACGCTTGCGCTTTCCCCGCGTCATCACGATGGAAGATTGCTACATCTTAACACCTTCCATGCCCGGTGGCAACCCTTTGTTGCAGGGGTGCTTCGTGCTTGCCGTAGGAGTTTGCGGTGCGCTACGCGCTTTCCCCGCAAACTCCACCTCCTCGTAAAGCTGCTCGCAAGGACGACGGACAACCGCTGCGCGGTTGTCTCCGGAGTTTGCGCCGCCAGCCTAGCGGCTGGCTTACCGCAAACTGGACAACCGCTGCGCGGTTGTCTCCGCAAACTCCAGGCCGAAGCGTATAATCCGCTTTCTTTCACGCTCAGCGGCTCGCAAGGACAATGACTCAGCTATTGGCGTATGTTTGGTGCAGGCTGGCCTGCCGTACGTTCGGTGCAGGCTGGCCTGCCCTGCCTTCAATTTCAGTCTGCTTCATTATAGACTTGTTAGCGGTATGAGCGACCTTTTTTCCGGCGCGGACAACACGCGAAACACGCCGCTTGCGGACCGTATGCGGCCTCGTGTTCTTGATGACATTGTGGGGCAGGACCACATCGTCGGGCATGGGCGGCTGCTCCGGCGGGCGATACAGGCGGACAGGCTTTCGTCGCTGATCTTCTACGGGCCGCCCGGCACGGGCAAGACTAGCCTCGCCCGCGTGATAGCGAACACGACAAAGGCGTGGTTCGAGAGCCTTAACGCCGTGCTTTCCGGCATTAAGGATTTGAGGGAGGCGATAGACCGCGCTTCCGAGCGCAGCCGGCTTTACGGGCGGCGCACGATACTGTTTGTCGACGAAGTTCACCGCTGGAACAAGGCCCAGCAGGACGCGCTGCTCCCGTGGGTGGAGTCAGGCACGGTGATACTGGTCGGCGCCACCACGGAGAACCCCTTCTTCGAGGTAAACCGCGCGCTGGTGAGCCGCAGCCGCGTCTTTCAGCTAAAGGCGCTCGATCAGGCTGCCCTCACGCTGACGGCCAGGGCGGCGCTTGCCGATGTTGAACGCGGCTACGGCGGGGTACAGGTCAGCTTCGAGGAGGGGGCTCTGGAACACCTTGTCGAGGTGGCATCCGGGGATGCCCGCTCGCTGCTCAACGCGCTGGAACTGGCCGTGGAGACAACGCCGCCGGGCGAGACAGGCGAAATCCGGGTAACGCTGGAGGCGGCGGAGGAAAGCATACAGCGCCGGGCCGTGCTGTACGACAAGGACGGCGACTACCACTTCGACACGATAAGCGCGTTCATCAAGAGCGTGCGTGGCAGCGACCCGGACGCGGCGCTGTACTGGCTTGCCAAGATGCTGCGGGCGGGGGAGGACCCGGCCTTCATCTTCCGGCGGATGATCATCCTGGCAAGCGAGGATGTGGGGCTTGCCGACCCGCAGGCGCTGGCCGTGGTGATCTCCTGCGCGGAGGCGTTCGAGCGGATCGGCTTCCCTGAGGGGAACTACCCGCTGGCCGAAGCGTGCCTGTACCTGTCGACAGCCCCCAAGTCCAACAGCGCGATGGCCTTCTTCGACGCGCTGGCCGCCGTGGACAAGGAGGACGCCGAAGTGCCGTCCCACCTGCGCGATCCGAGCCGCGATAAAGAGGGCTTCGCTCACGGCGAGGGCTACGTCTATCCGCACGCCTACCGCGAGCACTGGCGGGCGCAGCAGTACCTGCCGTCAAGTTTGCAGGGAAAGCTGTTTTACACGCCGTCCCGCATCGGCTACGAAAGAACGATACGGGATGAGGTATTGCGGAAGCGTGAGATACAGGCGGCGGCGCTGCTTGGGGAACCGGCGGCATTGCCGGGTGCGTTTCCTGGGGACGGCGAGAACCTCTCGTGGTCGCTCCGGAGCAAGGGCCTTGACGCCTGGGTTCGGCGGATCGAGTCGGGGCGGACGAGGCTCCTGCTTTCCGTCCGTGACGCGATGATGGACGAGGCCGCGCCCAAGCGCCATGAGCGAATCCTTGTGTTGAAGGCTGACGACGGGCTGCTCGTCTGGGAAGGGCTGCGGCGCGTACCGGAGGGACTTTGCGCCGCCTGCGTGGCAGGCGGGGAGGCGCGGGAGGCGTTGCTCCGTTTGGCCGCCTCCGCCGGCCTGGACGAGACGGAACTGCCGAGGATAGCGGCCTCCTCCGGCGTTCCCGCGCCGGAGGAGGCGCTGAAGCTCTTCGACTGCGCCGCCTTTGACTGCGCACTGGCGCGGGAGCCGTGGCGCGGCGTCAAGGTTTCCGCCGCCGTTGTGGGGACTTTCGCCGCCTCGGTGTCCCGCCTGCTTGCCCCCGGCGGACGCCTCGTCTTCCTGGCCTCTCCCCCCGTGATGGGGGAACGCCTGTCCCGCGTAGCGGGGGAGGCGGAGGAGGCGCCCGCCGGCCTCATCGCCGCGCTGAAGGCCGCCGAGGACGCTTTCTTCTCAGCTCCGCCGGAAGACGGCGGGGGGATAAGCCTCTTTTGGGACGCGGAAACCCTGAGGGACGGCTTTTCAGGGACGGGCCTTGAACTTAAAGTGGAGGTGATCGAACAGGAGGAGGAGCGGCTGATAACTGAGCGCGACATTTCCGCCTGGTTCAACAGCGAAAAGTCCCGCTGGGGCGGCGCGATCCACGCCGCGCTTGGCGAGGAGGCTTTTGGGGAGCTGAGGACCCTGCTTGCCGCACGCGGCAAGCAGGGCGCGGTAACCTGGAAGTGGAAAAGCCTCCTCTGCCGGGCTGTAAAGCCCGGCAGAGGCCAGCCGCCCGTCAACAGATGAGGCGCCCCGCCGCCCGGATACCCGTATCACCATGCCGGGGTCTGACCCCGCCCTCCGCCCGCTCACTCGTCAGCCACCTGCCCCGTAACAAAGGCAGAATATTTCGTATATACTGCCAAATGAGTGGTGTAGATGAAAATGTTCGTATAAGGTGTAGTTATGTGCCATAAATCCTGAAATTTTCTCAATTGTATAAAAAAGTATACTTTTCGTATTAAAAAACTTATAATCAACGTACTCTTGTAAAAAATCTATTGATATGGGATACTTTAATGTAAGCCTATTATAGAAGGAGATTAACCAGTTGCCTAAAAATCCGTTGGCAGAAGTGTTTGGCTTCCCTATTAATAATTTAGGTGATAAAGCAAACCGTTACAGAAAAAATAAATTATGTCCTTACAATAATAAAGTGCCATCATGCACAAAAGATAAAGCGAATGATCCTTTAAGCGTTTGCTCAGTCTTTGATAAAGACGAGATTGCTATAACTTGTCCTATACGGTTTAGAGAAAATTGGCTGATTGTCGAAGATGCCGCCAATTTCTTTTTTCCCAAAAATACAATGTGGACATCTCTTACGGAAGTTAGATTAAATGATGTAAATGAACAATCTGCCGGAAATATAGATATTGTTTTAGTATCATATAATAATCAAGGAAAAGTTATAGATTTTGGTTCTCTTGAAATTCAAGGCGTGTATATTTCCGGAAACGTTAGAC
>JAIRMP010000019.1 GCA_031258615.1 Spirochaetaceae bacterium
GAGACTGGGGGCGGGGCGTCCGGGGAACGGGGCGCTTTGGGCGGCTTTGGCGGCGCTAAACAGGCAGCCTCGTTTGAAACCTTTCTTGCCCGCGAGCTTAATCAAAACTTAAACGGCGATATTGTGCGGCAGGCGCAGGTGCTGCTCCGCGAAGGCGGCGAGGGGACGATCAGGCTCTCGCTGAAACCGGAATCGCTGGGCAAGGTCAAGATACACCTTGAAATGGCCGAAAACAAGATTACGGGAAAGATCGTGGTGGAAAGCGGCGAGGCGCTGCGCGCCTTTGAACACGAGATCGATTCGCTGGAACAGACTTTCCGCGGCGGGGGCTTCGACGGCGCCAGCCTCAGCCTTGAGCTTGCGGAACATGACGGGCAGCAGGGGAATATGGGGGAATGGCGGAGCGGAGGCGAAAGGGTTTCGACTAAAACAGCGTCGTCCCGCTACGATGAGACCGCCGGCAAAGCCGTGTACTTTGATTCGGTTTATTCGGCAAAACAGATAAATGTCTTGATATAGGAGTTTTTTATGGACATAGATACCAGTTTAAGCGCGCGTGAGATGGCGGAGACGAATCGGGTCGTCAACGAATTCAACGCTAAAATCAACGAGGGCAAGGCTAAAAACCAAAGTTTGGGCAGGGACGACTTTCTTAAACTGCTGGTTACCCAGCTCTCGTATCAGGATCCGACAGCCCCGATGGAGGATAAGGAATTCATAGCGCAGATGGCTCAGTTTTCGTCTCTCGAACAGATGACGAACATGGCAAGCGATTTTTCAAAGCTGGCGGAAATTATCACCGGCAGTGAGGCCAACTCGGCTATAGGAAAATCCGTGGAAATTATGGAAGGTGATAACACTGTTCAGGGTACGGTAAAGGCTGTAACCCGCGGCGGCGCTCCCCAGATTCTCGTGAACGGAAACTACTACCAGTGGAGCCAGGTAACAAAAATTTTTGAAGAATGAGTGAACTAAAATTGTTTTTACAGAGAGGTAACGCGATATGATGCGATCACTGTTTTCCGGTGTGTCAGGCTTGCAGAATCATCAAACCAGGATGGATGTTGTCGGCAACAACATCGCCAACATCAACACTACCGGTTTCAAGAAAGGGCGGGTAAACTTTCAGGATATGCTGTACCAGCAGCTTCAGGGCGCGGCCCGGCCAACGGAGGAGATTGGCGGCGTGAACCCGAAAGAAGTCGGCCTTGGGATGTCCATCGCCGCGATAGATACGATACACACGCAGGGTTCCCTGCAATCGACAGGCAACATCACCGATTTGGCTATCATGGGGCAGGGATTCTTTGTGCTCACCGAAGGAAACAACCAGCTTTACACACGGGCGGGCGCTTTCGGCCTTGATAACGAGGGGACGCTGGTAAACCCGGCAAACGGCATGAAGGTACAGGGCTGGATGGCGGAAACGGTTGACGGCGTTACGCTGCTGGAGGTGTCCCGCAACGTGGGCGACATAACTATCCCTATAGGCGGCAAGGATCCGGCCCGCGCCACAAACCTCGTCGAATTCGCCTGTAACCTGGACAAACGCACCCCCTTCATACCGGAGGGCGCGGACGAGGCGGCGGTACGGCAGGGGACATGGAACACCCAGATAGAGATTTACGATACGTTTGGTCAGATTCATATCCTGCAAACCACGTTTACCCGTGTGCCGGACACGGCAAACAGTTGGACGGTTGCGGTGGCGGTTGACCCGCAGGCGGAGGCCCCCACAAATACCGCCGTAGGGCTTGGCGAGGCCGCGCCGGCGGCGGGAGGGGCCGCGGTCTACACGGTAAACTTTGACAACAACGGCACGATCGTAAGCGCGGTGGACGCTGACGGCAACGTGTCCGGCGGGGACGCGGGCGGCCAGGTCGTGATGAACGTAGCCTTCGACGTGCCGGCCACGGACCCGGACGCGGACGGGGCCCCTACACGCCAGCTTTTTACGCTGGATATGGGGAATGTGGGCGGGTTTACCCGCGCCCTGACCCAGTTTGCCGAGTCCAGCTCGTCCAAGGCGGTAACGCAGGACGGCTACACGATGGGCTACCTGGAGAGTTTCAAGATTGACCAGAGCGGCGTGATAACGGGCGTTTACAGCAACGGAACGAACCGCACGATCGCGCAGGTAGCGCTTGCCACCTTTACGAATCAGGGAGGGCTTGAAAAGAACGGGGACACGGCCTTTGTCGTGTCCAACAATTCCGGCAACGCCAACATAGGCCCGTCCGGCATAGCGGGAAGGGGCAAGGTCGTCTCCGGTACGCTGGAGATGTCCAACGTGGATATGGCCGCGGAATTTACGGACATGATCGTTACCCAGCGCGGTTTTCAGGCGAACAGCCGCACGATACAGACGGCAGATCAACTACTCCAGGAAGTGCTGACGCTAAAACGGTAACGTAGGGGTAACACTTGACATTTATGTTATAATGTATTACGGTTTGTAATAAGAGGTAACTATGACTAGTTTACGATTGCCTACGGATGTAGAGCAAAAGATTTTTTCGTTTGCCAAAACGAGGAATCAATCAAAATCCGCCGTGATTATCGCGGCGCTGGAACAGTTTTTTGAGCAGGAAGAGGAAATCGATTCCTTTGAGCTGGGCAAGGACTACTTTGGCCGTTTCGGCAGCAATTCCGGCGGGACATCCTATGAGCGGGTGTGGAAGGCGGGCGGCATGAACGCGGCGGATTCGGCGGCAGGCGAATACTCTTCGCGGGGCGGCGGCAACTTGTCCGCGGATTACAAAAAGCTTTTAAAAGGAAAAATCCTTGCTAAATACAGTTCTTGTTGACGCCGGCCCGTTGATAGCTTTGTTCGATAAAGATGATAACTACCACGAGGCGGTAAAGGATTTTCTGTCAAAGGGGCAGTACAGGTTTGCAAGCACGGCAGCGGTACTTACTGAAGTTTCGTATATGCTGAATTTTAACGTTGGGGCGCAGATAGATTTCTTTGAATGGGTAATGAAAAAGGCCGTTATACTTTACGATGTAGAAAACGGCGGCATCCCGCGCATAATCGAGCTTATACGAAAATATTCCGATCTGCCTATGGATTTCGCGGACGCCACGCTTGTGCTTGCCGCGGAAAAAACAGGCATACGGAGTATTATCAGCATAGATTCTGATTTTGATATATACCGTCTGCCCGGCAGAGAACGGATACATAATATTTTTTGTGATAGGGATTATGTATGATAAAAGTAACACGGTTGGATGGAATGGAGTATTACATAAATCCTCATCAAATAGAAACTATAGAAAGTAAACCCGACACAACATTGTTAATGTTGTCCGGTAAAATTGTTGTTATACGTGAAAAACCGGAAACCGTGATTGACAGAATCGTTGATTACCGGAAGCGTATAGGCGGTTTTAAGAACGAAGAATAAAAGGTGGCAGTAGGTTTATATGGATTTAGGATCGCTTATCGGTGTTGTCGGCGCTTTAGCCATGATGTTACTTGGCGTCATCGTCGGCGGTTCCGGTATCGGAACTTATGCCGACTTACCGTCACTTTTGATCGTTGTTCTGGGTTCATGGTTTTGTTTTATGGCCTCATCTTCTATCGGGAGCGCTATCGGTATATTCAAAATCATGGGTTTGACATTTTCCGTACCGAATTTGGGTGAAAAAGGGATCGTTGTTAAACTGATGGCCTTTTCGGACAAGGCGCGCCGTGAAGGCCTTTTGGCGCTTGAAGAGGAACTGGAAGACCTTGATGATGAGTTTATGAAAAAAGGGCTTCGTCTTGTCGTGGACGGCACGGACGCGGCGATTGTACGCGATCTGCTTGAAATCGAGGTGAGTCAGATGCAGGAAAGGCACGCTAAAAAGATAGGCGGTTTGAATATGTGGGCGGCTCTTGCTCCCGGTTTTGGTATGCTGGGCACCGTCATCGGACTCATCGCGATGATGAAAAACCTGGAAGACAAGGCATCCGTCGGCCCCAACATGGCCGTCGCGCTTATCACAACGCTGTACGGTTCCATGATAGCAAACTGGCTTTTGACGCCTATTATCGCGAAACTCAGGACGAACGATTCAAGGGAATCGCAGGTTCGTGAAATGATAATTGAGGGGATACTTTCCATACAGGCCGGCGACAACCCGCGTATTCTGGGAATGAAACTGGTAGCGTACCTGTCGGCGGAAGACAGGAAAGAAGTTGAACAACAGTTGAACAGTTAGGAGCGGGAATTGGCAAAGAAGAAAAAAAAGGAAGGGCAAGAGGGACCTTCCGGGCAGGAGTGGCTTACAACATACTCGGACATGGTTACGCTGGTACTCTGCTTTTTTGCCGTTATGTTTAACCCGGACGAGGTTACGCCGTCCGCCATGACGCAGCTTACCGTGTCTTTTATGGCGCGCGGCATGGGCGCCAGCGCCGGTGGCAATACGCTTTCACTTGGCCGCTATGCCGAGTTGGGGAATAACGTCAATTCGCTGCCTTCAACCAGCAGAGGTAAATCGCTGGGTACCGCGCTGGAGAAGGCGACAAGCATTTTTGCGCCGGAGGTAAAGTCCAAAAAAATCGCGGTTACATCGGATGAGCGCGGCGTTATTATAAGCCTTGCCTCGGATGCTTTTTTCGCGCCGGCCAGCGCCGTTATAAATATTGAGACGACACGCAATATACTGCTGCGGCTGGGCCAGCTTCTTGCTTCAAGCGATCTTTCAGGCAGAAAATTTCGTATTGAGGGACACACCGATTCGACGCCGATAGATCCCGCAGGCCCGTGGGAATCGAACTGGCACCTTTCCGCGATGCGCGCAATCAATGTGCTGCACTATTTAACTGATTTGGGAATTTCTGAAAAACGCTTCCAGGTTGCCGGTTTTGCCGATACAATGCCGGTAAGCAGTGATGACACCGCGGAAGGCAGGATGTATAACCGCCGGGTAGACATTGTCATACTGGATGACGCACATTTATAGGGAGAAAATAGTATGTCTGACGAATCTGATGTTAATCTTGACGAGGGAACAAAAGACGATGAGGCGGGAGGGAAAAAACCGGGAATCGGACTGCTTCCCAAACTCCTGAGATTTATAGCGATTGGTCTTGGAGCTTTTGTTTTTATTGTTACCGTTACGATACTCACGTTTAACATAATGAACAAAGGTGGAAAAAGCCAAACTGTCGTTCCTCTGACCGATTCGTATACTGCCGTAAAAAAACAGTATTCCATGTTTACGTTGATAGGAAATATTTCTACACGGACGCGGGACATTACGCCCTGGAATGTTTCTGTTGATATGATAATCGGGTACGACCTAAATGATAATGCAACGGGGACGGAGTTGACCGCGCGTTTGTATCAATTGCGCGATTTTGTCCGAGGTTACTTTAGCAGCAAATCCGTTTCCGAATTGCAGCCCGAAAATGAATCACGTATAAAAAACGAAATTCGGGAACGGTTGAATACAACGATTCTTGATAAAGCAAGGGTCCGTATAATACTGTTTGACAAATTGGATTTGTATGAGATGGAATGAATTACCCTGAAGAATGTATTTGGCCGCGGAGCATTATTCGCAGGCGGGTTTGTAAAACAGACCGCCATATTCCATGAATTTGCTTGGTCGATAGTGACACTCCGTTTTGCGGCTTGGTTCCTGAGCGTGGAGTGTTACCCAGTCCTTCAGGACGAGAGAAGGTTCATTTACCGGATTCGTTTCGTAAAAAATTTACTGAAAGTATCTTTAATTTAGGAGTTAAACTGTTTAAATGTATCAAGTGGCATACAGTTCAAAAGGTCCTGAAAAAGATAAGCATGGTGTATTTTGTACTGCCGGTATGCGCTGCAAAAAATGTAGATGGTTTATAAAAACAACTGTCCGTTCATTTATCATAATGGGAAAGAAAACATCCAGACAAACAACTATCTGCGGATTTAATAAAAGGCCTTACGATGATATGCCGCATAACCTGATTACATACAATAGTGAAAAGTAAGGAGAGGACTTACCGATGACTTATTCATGCCTGCATACGCATACATCATTCTGTGACGGGAATGGTACCGTAGAGGATTTCTGCGCGGCCGCTTACAAAAAAAAATTTGTTTCTCTCGGTTTCAGCGCCCATGCGCCGGTAACAAAAAAAACCGGACTAAAAACAGATTGGCATTTGAGCGATGAATGTTTTGATCAGTACCGCATGACGGTACGCGATGCGCGAAACCGCTGGCACGGTAAACTTGATATTTACCTGGGCCTTGAAGTTGATTATATTGACGGTCTTGTTTCAGCATCCGATTTTGACTGCGGGGAATTTGACCTTGATTACCTCATCGGTTCGGTTCATTATATTACACCATCACGCTGTGTTGACGACTCCCCCGATCAATTTGAAAAACTGTTGAATGAAGATTTTGGTGGAGACGGGATGGCCCTTGCCGACCGTTACTGGGACTGCATGGAACGAATGATCTACAAAGGCGGCTTTGACATAATAGCTCATGCGGATATAGTAAAAAAAAATAATAAAGACGACAAATGGTTTTCTACAACGGATGACCACTACATAAAACGCCTGGAACGGATAGCCTGCGTGATAGCGGAAAGCGGCCTCGTTACAGAGGTAAACACCGGCGGTCTTAACCGCGGCGTAACTGTTGAACCGTACCCGTCGCCGCATCTCCTGCGGCTGCTTCAAAAAAAGGGCGTACCTGTTATGATTAACGCGGACGCGCACAGGCCGGAAGATCTGGGGGGCTTTTACGGCGATGCCCGCCGCCTGCTTTTGGAAACCGGCTTTACACGGCACTGCCTTTTTCAGGGGCGGCTGGACGGCAAGCCGATTTGGAAATCGGAAGCTCTGTAGCGGAAGCCTGTTTCACAATACCCCCCCCCCCCATATCCTAAACTTGATCCACAAATATCATGCAGGGTTGGTAATTTCATGCGACACTCTGCTAAAAGCCAAAAACTTTGGGAGGAAAACTTTGACAAACAGGAGATTATCAGGGTACACAGGGAAGCTGCGATACAGCGGATGGCTGACTATGGAGGTACAATCCTGTTGGTACAGGATACCACGTCCGTAAACTACAACACGCATGTGAAAACGGAGGGGATAGGGTATATCGGCGATAAGACGCTG